>CAJXIQ010000126.1 GCA_913054375.1 uncultured Bacteroidota bacterium | reverse complement strand
TACCCTGTAAAGGAAGCTATATTGTCTGTCCTACCTCTAGTAGACGAGATGGTGGTAGCCGTAGGCCAAAGTGAAGACACAACCCGTGAACTTATAGCCTCATTAGGTCCCAAGATACGTATTGTAGATACCGTTTGGGATGACTCGCTAAGAGAAGGAGGTAAAGTGCTTGCCGTGGAAACCAACAAAGCATTTGAGGCTGTAAGCAAACAAGCCGATTGGTGTTTTTATATACAAGGAGACGAGTGTGTACATGAGAAGTACCACGCGGAGATACGAGATCAAATGTCTCGTTACAAAGAAGATAACGAAGTGGACGGATTACTATTTGACTATGCTCACTTTTACGGAAGCTATGACTATTTAGGCGATAGCCGCACGTGGTACCGCAAGGAAATTCGCATTATCAAAAACGACAAATCCATCAGTAGTTATCGCGATGCTCAAGGATTTAGAAAGGATGGCAAAAAACTCCATGTAAAAGCCATACAGGCAGATATATACCACTACGGCTGGGTAAGACACCCAAAATATCAGATGGCTAAGCTGCGTGAAGCAAATAAACTCTGGCACGACGATACGTACATAGACCAAAAGTTTGATGCGAGTAAGGATTTTGATTATTCTGAAATAGACTCCATCAAGCCTTTTGAAGGTACACACCCCGCAGTTATGCAAGAAAGGATTGCTGAAATGAATTGGAGTTTTGATAAAAACCCTAAGGCTAAAACCTTTGGTTTAAAATTGAAAATACTTTACGGTATAGAGAAACTTACCGGATGGCGAGTGGGAGAGTACCGCAACTACAAAGTGGTGTAACTTATGTTTTAATATACTTTATCACCTCCTCGTATACTGTTCGCCAACCACGCCATCGTCCGTCTTTGCTGAGACTATCATTGTGCCACAGACTCACGTAATTGCCATTCACTGCTTTTACTTTATCTACGAGCTTACAAAGCGTTATTATCGCTTCCTTTTCATTCTGTCCCATATAATGCATAGGTGTAATGTCCATAGCACAGAAGGGGACAAGACAAAGATTTGACACCTTATTGCCCCTGAAATCAAACCAAAAAAACGGACTCGCTATTCCGGCCCTAAAGCCCACGTGTGTAGAGTATCCCATGGTGTGGTCTACTTGAATGCCATTCGCAACAAGGGCGTCATAGGTATTGGGCATTTGGTGCATTAAAAAATGCTGTCTACTTGTGGTAGGGCTATTACCTACAATATCGGTCAAACGTGCTATCTCGATAGCCACCCTCTCTGGACTAGCGTTACTGGCATACGACGGATGTACACCGACGTTTGATTCAGGTATAGCTTGTAGTTCAGTGATCAGTTTTCTAAATGCTTTTTTGGTATGCGACGAGTTTTTATCATACTTACCGTGGTCTCCAAGTAAAACAAAATAGTGGCAATCTACATCGTACTTTTTGTGTAAAGCGTGTTGCCACCCAAAAGTTTCAAAAGGATCCGGTGCACTACCCAGAAGTACCTGTAGTCTTTCTTTTACATCTGTCCACTTACCGTTAAGCAGGTCTTTGCAAGCTCCCAAGGTGTTTCTCACAAAACCTTTGTTCTTGTATTTCCACGCTTGATCTATGTCGATAGTGGATAGGTAAGAGAAAGTTGGCTGTGTTAAGACTAACTCAGGATTATTTTCTAAGAGTAACCTCTCTAAAACTATAGCCCACTGATTTACCAAAGGCTCGTCTAGTAGGTTGTTCTGAGTTAATACACTAGCTTCTGCGGGAAAGCGATCATGAGCGTCTGCTTCATACGGCAACCACTCCTCATAGCGAGACACAAGATAGAATGCCGCTGAGAAAATATCGAAGGGAATAGCCCCGTCTCCTGTATGAAAAAAACCATGAGTGCCTCCCCAACACTTAAATTCAATCTGCTCTTGTAAACTCTCTCTAAGAGATGTCTCCGAGAGTAACCCATGCGGTATACAACTTAGCGTAGCAGATAATTCAGTGGAATAATTCAGATGAGCATTTACTGCGGATTCTACATAAACATATGTACTGCCAAGTAATTGCTCAAAAAAAAGACTGAAAATGTATTCGTGCCTAGGAGTAGGGTCTGTACAATATATTTTTACAGGTACTGACAATAGATTTTTTCTAAAACTGCTGCAAGTTTACGGTCTTTGTTTGTAACAGTGTTCCCTTCGTCGTGTGTAGTCAGTTTTATCTGTACTTTGTTGTATACATTACTCCACTCTGGATGGTGACTTGCTTTTTCTATAGCAGGTGTGCATTCCTGCATATATCGCATAGCGGTCTCAAAGTTTTCAAACGTTAAATTTGCGATTAAGGCGTTATTTTCTTCTTTCCACATTATCGTATGATTTTAAGGCTATAGAACTCTCCGTCTATCTCTACTGTTACTAAGTAAAGTCCAGTATTGAAGTCTGTAGGGGAGAGGCTTAAAGTGTTATTTATGACACTAAGTAATTTTTGTCCGCTAGCTGTGTATAGTGTAAACAGCGCATCTTTGGGAGTTACTACTTTTAGCTCGGCATACCCTCGGGCAAAACCCAATTGATCCAATACATAGATTTCTTCTTGCCCATGTATAGTCTTAACATTAGCACCACGTTGCACAAAACCGGCATCTACAAAACATTGCTTTAGTGGTGAATAATACCTACCATCAAAATCCATGCTGTCAATATCTAAAATCACTTGAGCCATTTGGGCCATCGTAGTATTGGGGCCTTGGTAATAAAAATGTTCTAGTAATAAGCTATCCATAGCTTCGCGGCCAATAAAGTCGTGTGCACACATCAATGCACTACTCCACATATCTCTGTCGCCATCTTTACTCCTTTTTAGGTCTTGTGGATATACTCTATTGGTGTTTAGTGGTATACCACTCCACGTCTCATTACCATCCCAAGAAAAGACTTTATCTGGCGTATTATCGTTTATACTACGGCTATATGCCTTCGCAAAATAATCGCAAGACCCTTCTTCCATTGCTTCTCTTTCTATACCTACGGTATTATCTGGAGAGGCTAATTCACTTAGTGAATGTGTAAACTCGTGTACCACCACTTCGCCATCTTCGGCGTCATCTATACCACCCTCACCAAACTGCAGTAAGTGACTAGACGGCGTATAACTGCTGTTGTCCAAATTGTTAAATGCATGGACATCCACTACTAATGTATCGGTTAAATCGTCGTAACCTAGTCTATTTACATATTCTCCCAAGGTATTGATGTGGTAGTAGACATTGAGGTACTCAAATGCATCTATATCTCGTGTGTACATCAGGCTATCTTTAGTAGCATAGTAGAATGTATCTACTGGTAAACTTACATCTTCAAAATACAGAAACTCTGATTCCAGAAAGAAAGAGTCGTTATCAAATTTTGCTAGCACTTCTTTCCATACCAACTGACTATCTAGGGTGCTGTTGGTTTGGTCGTCTGCATCTATAAAGTCGCCTCCATACGGTTTGCCAGATGAATTTATGGGGTTTACCATGAATACTTTTACGAAAATACTGGTATCTCGTTTAATGTACTTCTGTATATCTTTCTCGAAGAGTACATGTCCGTCTTCTCGCACCCATTGTATGATTGGGTGTCTTTCATCCAACACTTCGATTCTATGTGCGGCTTGCAACTCTCCATTGTATGGTATAAGATGGTCTCCTTGGTAGTGTGTATTGGATAATGGAGCATAACTTAAAAAACTTTGAACTACATGAGTGCCGTTTTTTTTCATATGCACTGTTACTCCATGGTTATTAACAACCTTGCCATCTACCAATTGCACAAAAGTATAATGGGAAGCAAAAGGGCTTTCAACTAGATAGGACTGACGCAGTGTTGTGTGCTCAGGTAAAGCAATAGTATTTAATATTTGCTGCACAGGGCTTTGGGCTTGGAACACATTGCTTTGCGCAGTTGTAGCAACCGATATAAATAGGCTTATCACTAGCAATATTCGGTGAACATATGTCATTTTGTTTCGTCTCAAACTATTAGCAAACTACTAAGGTAAGAATTTTCTTTAGTTCACGGCGTAAGTCGGCAGTCATACTTGTACGACATGATATTTCAAATTGACCATCGGCATTTGTCACAAAAGATACTTCTTTCTGCCTTGCTAGAAAATTATACAGTCTATACGACTCTGTGGGGTGTATTTTACAGATGGTAATGTCTTCAATTACCAGTGTTTTAATAACAGCATCATCGATACATATTTGTGCAGCAGCACCATATGATTCTATTAAACCAGGTATCCCAAGTTTTTTGCCTCCATAGTAACGAACTACAGCACAACCCACGTAGGTAATTTTGGCGCTTAGTATAGCGTTCAAAATAGGTCTACCGCTACTGTTGCTTGGTTCCCCGTCATCACTGCATCGTTGATACTCCCGCTCTGTGCCGATCACACAGCCCGAGCATACGTGTGTCGCATCTGCAAATTTTTCTTTGTACTCCTTTATTCTCTCATCAAAATCTGAAGCGCTCTTTACCGGAAACAGATATCCATAGAACTTACTTCCACTCGCTTTATACTCACTGGTATATAGCGTAGATATGCCGTTGTATGTATCAGCTAGCATATGCAATAGTGGCTATAGATAATACCGCTAGGAGCAGCCCCCATTGGTTCTTTGGTTCTAATTTTTCTTGCGGAGTTAAATCATCCCAAAGAGTCACAACTTCGTCACCTTTTGCATTCAGTTCTTCAATAGGAATTGCCTCTCCGAGTTTAATTTGTCCAACTGTTTCAGATTCCATTTTGGCACGCATACCACCTATCCAAAAAGCAACATTTCTATCCGGTCTTGATTTAAAAGTAAACGTGTGTCCCATGCGTACACCTAATACATTTACACGAACCGCTTTGTCTAATAAAGTCGGCTTATTCCAAGTCCAATTCCCATCCACAGAAACCCATACTGGGCCAATCCCAAAAGCCGTCATTACACCAACACCAGCAGTAGTTATATCTTGAGTTACAGTACTATTAATAAGAACAGGTTTTATCACACTAATATCCGTAGTAGATTGACCTACACCAAAAATTCCGTAAACATTTAGAAAAGGAAATACCCAAATGTCCGGTCGAATATTCGCAGTGTAACTGACGTTTGAGTTGTCCCCAAATTGGATAAAGTCAACTGGAGTCAAGTCAAGATCGATGTCGTCTGTTTTTAACCCTATCTGAAAATTGTCAATGATGATGCTTTGCTTCATCCACATATAA
>CAJXIQ010000125.1 GCA_913054375.1 uncultured Bacteroidota bacterium | reverse complement strand
TTTCATACACGTAGGTAGCGATCAGACGTCTTTGCATAATCCTTTTGCAGGCGGTTATTATCCGGTAGGATTAAGCTTTGAGGCAAGCAATGAAATGATGGCAAATAAGCCGGATGAGTTTAAAGAATATGTGTATGAATCCCTAAGAAGACACGCAGCGGCTGTAGATAGAAATACAGCAAAAGGCACGTATTTCTTTGATTATGGTAATGCGTTTTTGTTAGAAAGCAGTAGAGCAGGGGCAGATATCATGGCAGAGAATGGTATTGATTTCAAGTACCCAAGCTATGTGCAGGACATACTTGGGCCTATGTGTTTCGACTACGGATTCGGACCATTCAGATGGGTATGTGCCAGTGGAGATCCTGCGGACTTGAAGAAATCTGACGATATAGCTGCCAGTGTGATGAAGAAAATACAAGCGACTGCTCCAAAAGAGATACAGCAGCAAATGGCGGATAACATAAAGTGGATAGAGGAAGCGGGACAATATCAAATGGTGGTAGGCTCGCAAGCACGAATACTCTATGCTGATAGTGAAGGCCGTATGAAAATAGCCGAGGCGTTTAATCAAGCGATAGCCGCTGGAGATATAAAAGACGGAATTATTTTAGGCAGAGACCATCATGATGTAAGTGGTACAGATTCTCCGTATCGGGAGACCAGTAATATCTATGACGGGAGTAAATTTACCGCAGACATGGCCATCCACAATGTGATTGGCGATAGTTTTCGTGGAGCTACCTGGGTGAGTATTCACAACGGCGGGGGAGTAGGATGGGGCGAGGTGATGAATGGTGGGTTTGGTATGCTGCTAGATGGCTCCTCTGATGCCGATGCACGGTTACGGAATATGCTACATTATGATGTAAATAATGGAATAGCCCGGCGCAGTTGGGCGAGAAACGAAAATGCTCAATTTGCTATAAAACGTGAAATGGAGCGCAACGGTAAACTGAAGGTTACCCTTGCTCAAAATGCAGACGATGGGCTGATAGAGGGGTTGTTTTAGATCGTATGAAAAAAGCCGACTGGTAGGCCGGCTTTGATATATCGTATGTTATAAACCCTTCTTAGTTAAAGAAGTCTTTCATCTTATCAAAGAATCCTTTTTCTTTACTCGGATCTGGAATGAAATTTTCTGCGTCTAGCAGTTGTTTCATCATTGTCTTTTCATCATTGTTTAGCTTATTTGGTGTGAATACATTTATGTAGATAAGCTGGTCTCCTGTACTGTATCCTCCGTTTACGTCTGGAATACCTTTGCCGCGTAGTCTGAGTACTTTGCCACTCTGGGTTCCTGCTTCTATTTTGATACGAGCTTTGCCGCTTACAGTAGGCACTTCTACATCGGTACCTAGTGCTGCTTGAGGGAAACTCACGTGTAGATTGTATATTACGTTGTTACCATCTCTTTCTAGGCTTTCGTGCTTTACTTCTTCTACAAGTACAATAAGATCTCCTGCTACTCCACCGGGCATTTCATTGCCACGACCTCTTACGTTTAGTTGCATCCCATCTGCTACTCCTGCGGGGATATCTATGGTGGTAGTCACCTTTTCGGTAATCAATCCCATTCCATCTGCTCCGGGAGGTACGTTTTTTACCTTCTTTCCATTCCCACGGCAAGTTGGGCAAGGGCTAGCTGTTTGCATTTGCCCTAAAAAAGTACTTTGTACGCGGGTAACTTGACCTCTACCATTACAGGTAGTACAGTTCTCAAAGTTCACGCCTGGGGCAACTACTTTTTTATTGTATTTTATCTTTTTTTCTACACCGTTGGTGATGTCCTCTAGCGTCAGTTTTAGCTTGATTCGTATATTAGATCCCACAGCCTGTTGTGTTCTTCCGCCTCGGCCTCCGCCGCCTCCAAAGAAGCTCTCGAAGGGGCTTCCACCACCCCCTTGTCCACCAAATATATCGCCAAATTGGCTGAAAATATCATCCATATTCATGCCCCCACCGCCAAAACCGCCTTGACCGCCGCCTACACCGGCGTGTCCAAACTGGTCGTACCGTTGTTTTTTCTCTGCATTGCTTAGTATCTCATATGCTTCTGCGGCTTCTTTAAATTTTTCTTCCGCTTCTTTGTTATCTGGGTTCTTATCTGGATGAAACTGAATGGCCTTTTTTCGGTAGGCCTTTTTTATCTCTGCTTCAGTAGCATTTTTGCCTACTTCTAGGATATCATAAAAATCTCTTTTACTCATGCTATTCTCCTACTACTACTTTGGCAAAACGAATTACTTTCTCATTGAGCATATAGCCTTTTTCTACCTCATCGACTACTTTGCCTTTCAGTTTCTTGCTAGGTGCGGGTATTTTGGTAATGGCTTCGTGTATTTCTGGGTCAAATTCCTTTTCAATGGACTTAAAGTGTTTCAATCCCTTGTTTTCAAGGGTAGTCCGGAACTTATTAAAGATAAGATCTACACCTTGGCGAATGGTCTTTACGTCACCTTTCTTATCCATATTTTGCATGGCACGCTCGAAGTCATCCATAATAGGCAGTAAGTCTGTCAAAATATCCTGTCCAGCGGTTTTAAAAAGCTCTACACGTTCACGAGAAGTACGTTTTCTATAGTTATCAAACTCTGAATAGAGTCTAAGGTACTTATCATTAAGTTCATTGTATTTTTCTTCTGCAGTAAGCTCTTTTGCCTCAACTGTTTCTTTTTCAGTGTCTTGCGTGGATCTGTCTGCCTCATTTATGGTGTGTTCTTCTTGGTCTTTTGTCTCTTCAGCCATCATTGGTTGTGCATTTTTATCTATGGCAAAAGTGCAAAAGTATTGCCACGTTGTATTGTGTCATAATGACACCGATTACTCTGCCATGTGAGCAGCCAAATATTCTCCTAGTTTTTTGCCGTAAAGGCCTTTCGCTAGGATTTTCCCCGAGCTATCTATCAAAACATTCTGTGGCAAAAAGCGAAAATTGTAGGTCTGTACAATTGGGCTATCCCATTTTTTAAAGTCGCATACCTGATTTGGCCACACTAGTTTATCGTCAAAAATGGCTTTCATCCAGATTTCTCGATCGTCATCTAGGCTTACACTGAACACGTCAAACCCTCTACCTGAGTCAAAATTCTGTGCTTTATATTTGTGATATGCTTGTCTTATAATCGTGTTTTCTGTGCGACAGGTACGGCACCAACTTGCCCAAAAATCAATTAGAACTACTTTGCCGCTAAGGCTACTTAACTGGAGCATCTTTCCTGAGGGATTGGCCATTACTATTTCAGGCGCTTGGTCTCCTACAGCTGGTCTTATAATATGCTGGCGAGCACTTATAGTTGCTTGCCCTACTAGTAGAACGAACAGCACGGTTATGGATTTTATCCATTGCATACGTATTACAGGCGTGTAATACGCGCTCCTATTGCATTGAGTCTATGCTCTATGTCTTGGTAGCCACGATCTATTTGTTCTATATTGTGAATGGTACTGGTCCCTTCTGCACTCATTGCTGCAAGAAGTAATGATACGCCGGCACGTATATCTGGAGAAGACATAGTGGTAGCCTTCAGCGGCACTCTGCGATCTAGCCCCATCACAGTCGCTCTGTGTGGATCACACAGGATGATTTGAGCTCCCATATCGATTAAGTTGTCGACAAAAAAGAATCTACTCTCAAACATCTTTTGGTGGATGAGCACATTGCCTTTAGCCTGTGTACACATTACTAAAATAACGCTAAGTAAATCGGGTGAGAGTCCTGGCCATGTTGCATCGGAGATGGTCATCATACTGCCATCTATGAAATTGTCTATTTCGTAGTGTCTGTTTTCTGGGATAATAATATCGTCATCCTTGATAACAAATTGTACACCCAATTTCTTAAATACTTTTGGGATAAGGCCAAGCTGATCTACTCTGCAATTTTCTATGGTAATCTCAGATTGAGTAAGTGCAGCTAGTGCGATGAACGATCCTATCTCAATCATGTCAGGAAGTATTGAGTGTGTGCATCCGCCCAGTTCATTTACTCCTTCTATGGTAAGTAGATTGCTTCCTACTCCGGAGATTTTGCCTCCCATAGAGTTTATCATTTTGCATAGCTGTTGCAGGTATGGTTCGCAAGCTGCATTGTAAATAGTCGTGGTGCCTTTTGCCATTACCGCTGCCATGAGAATATTGGCAGTTCCTGTTACAGAGGCCTCTTCAAGTAGCATATAGCTTCCTTTTAGGTTTTTCCCTTCTACTTTATAAAACCCAGTTTCTTTATTGTAAATGAACTCTGCACCTAGGTTTTCGAAACCAATAAAGTGCGTATCTAGTCTTCGTCTACCTATTTTATCCCCTCCTGGGCTAGGAATATATCCTATACCAAAGCGAGCAAGTAGTGGCCCTATGATCATAATAGATCCTCTGATAGCAGCTCCTTTCGTGCGAAACTCATCCGTGTGGAAATAATCCAAATCTATCTCGTCTGACTTGAAGGTATAATGACCTTTGCCGAGTTTATTTACTTTCACCCCTAAGCCCTCTAAGAGTTCGATCATGCGCATGATGTCGCGTATCTCTGGAATGTTCTTCAGTTCTACTTCTTCTGCTGTAAGAAGTACAGCAGCAAGTATTTGTAGTGCTTCGTTTTTTGCTCCTTGTGGTGTGAGCGTGCCTTTTAGCTTGTGCCCTCCTTCTATTTTAAAAGTTCCCATTTATCTTTTTTTATATTTTGGGTTAAAATTCTTCTTCTTATTCTTGTTATTTCTACCGTTGTTGTTTCGGTGGTTGTTTGTTCGTCTGGTACGTGACTCTAGGTGTATGTCCAAACTATCCGGGGCCACTTGTAGTTTGCCATTGGATAGATCAGCTAGATGTTGTACAATCTGAAGTGGTGTAAGATCTTCATCATTCCAATTCTTACTGGAATTTATCATAAACGATGCGATGTAGTTAATGTACATGGTTTTTACTTCACTAGCTTCCATTTCTCCGGCACCTGCAATCATGTCAAGTAAATTTCGCCCGTAGTAGCGGTACTTGCTCAGTACATTTTTGTAGCCTAGGTGTTCCGGCTTGGTATTTTTATCCTCTGGGGTTGGTGCAGGAAAATCGTTATCTATGTCTAACTCAAAACCAGCAATTTCGTGCATGTGGTCCCAAACTGTTTGCTCGTAGTTTTTTTGTCCTTTTATGTCAGGATTTAAGTTTAGCATTACTTGAAATACAGTATGAGCCAAGATATTCCTCTTCTCCCTATCTTGTTCTAATTTTAGGTGCTCCACCATCTCTTGTATGCCTCT
>CAJXIQ010000124.1 GCA_913054375.1 uncultured Bacteroidota bacterium | reverse complement strand
TAAGAAATAATCCAAAAGTTACTATAAGCTAAAAATGGGCTGTGCACTTTGTGTACAGCCTTTTTTTTGACATCTTTTAGTTCAGCTATTTACATAAACGTTGTATACTTGTAGCGTGAAAAAAATATTAATCGCGTTACTAGTATCCTCCACCCTATTTGCTTGTAAGAGTACCAAAAAGGGTAATTCTGTCAAATTTGAAATAGCCGTTACCTCGGACTATTGCGGCGGTGCCGCTCCCTCTGATGAACTGATAAAGGAGCTAAAAACTCCAAAACCGTATACTGGCGTCTTATACATACACAGTGACTCACAGAGAGAAGACGATGGAATAAAGCTTAAATTCAATAAAGGTACTGCAACTGTAACCGGTTTAAATCCTGGTCAGTACTTTGGTTTTATGGACAAAAAAATTGACTTAAAAAGTGACCCAACAGTTGTAGCGGTAAGAACAAAGAAACGCTCTGGTACAAGAATAGACCAAAGTAGTTTAGAAGAGTACAATACCACGCCCAATTATGCTTTTAGTCTAGAAGAATCTACTACGCAAAAAAGTGATACGATACACAAGAGATGCAACCCTTTTATCCCACCTGCACCCTAGTACTAATCCAATAACACCGTGCATCCTTCGATCATCACCGTTTTATTATGGATCATCTGCCTGATAACGAATAGCACTTTTGTTGGTAATCAGAACATTTAAAAGTCCGGCTATAATAAGTGAAGAACCTGCCAAAAGCATCGGGCTTATATCTCCTTGACCAAAAAGGGAAGAAAGCACATTTATCCCCCCTACAGCTGCCACTATCTGTGGTATCACAATAAACATATTGAACAGTCCCATGAAAACACCCATTCTCTTGGGGTCAATAGAACTACTCAGCATAGCGTAAGGCAATGATAAAATACTGCCCCAGGCAATGCCTATGAGAGCGTAGCAACCATTCAGTTGAGTGGTACTCGTGGCAAAGTACATAGCTATAAAGCCTAGGCCACCCAAAAGTAAGCTAACCATATGTACATATTTTCTATTGATCGTCTTTTTACGAGTTATAAAAGATAGAATAAAAGCAAATACCATAGACGACAACCCGTATGAGCCCATCGCTGATCCAGCAAGATCCGCAGACACATTAAAAGCTGCGGTTTCTTCTTCGTACTTTTGTTTTTCGACCTCCACATCCATACGGTAGTTTTCGCTCACAGGGCTTGGAGTATTGTAAACGTGCGAGGTAAGTGCCGGTGTAGCCATACTCCACATCGTAAAAAATGCAAACCACGAAAAAAACTGTATCACGCCCAACTTTTTCATAGTAAGCGGCATGTTTACGATATTTCCTATTATTTCTTTTATGGCATTACCAAAACCTTTGGTTGCTTCCTTCTCTTTATTGAATTCTTCGATATCCTCTGGCGGGTACTCGTCGGTCGTAGCAATCGTATACACTATAGACAATAAAAAAACACCTGCTCCTATGCCAAAGGCCAATTTGACATTTGCAGCAATAAAACCGTCTGGAGCTACATCGCTAACTCCCATAAACGTCAAAAACCGGGGCAACTGACTCGCAATCCATGTACCTATTCCAATAATAAGAGTCTGTATCAAAAAGCCATAAGAACGTTGAGATTCGTCAAGCTTATCTGCTACCAAAGCTCTGAAAGGCTCCATACTGATATTAATCGATGCATCAAGCATAAGTAAACTACCCGCGGCTATCCATAGCAAAGGGCTGTAAGGCATGTAGAGCAATGCAATAGAGGCCAAAATAGCACCAACCAAGAAGTACGGTTTACGCCTCCCAAAACGAGCACTCCACGTACGATCGCTCATGTAACCAATAATGGGTTGCACAATAAGGCCTGCTAGAGGAGCAGCTATCCATAATCCAGGAATCTCATGAGGTTCAGCTCCAAGATTCAAAAAGATCTTAGACATAAATCCTCCTTGCAAAGCAAATCCGAATTGAATCCCTAAGAATCCAAAACTCATATTCCAAATTTGCCAAAAACTTAATCTTGGTTTACTATTATTCATGACTTAATAAAACTTAAAATTAGCCTTACTTACGTTATCAAACTTCTTTTTCGCAAAAGTATATAGCCTTGCTGGCTTGTGTGGCACACCTTCTTGGTAGTTTTCCGTTTCCTTTAGAAAACCTGTTTTTAGCATTTTCCTACGAAAATTTCGTCTATCAATATCGCCACCCATTATCTCATTATACAAGGTATACAACTGATGCAGTGAAAATTCTTTGCCCAACAACTGAAACCCAACAGGCTCCCTGTACAATTTGTCTCGTAATACCGAAATTGCAGAATTTAGAATCACGTTATGGTCAAACCCCAATTCCTCTACTGTATTATAATCTTGCCACAAAACATGCTTCGCGAATCCTGCAGGTTTTGTTTTATAATTCTTGATATTAACTAAAGCAAAATACCCTATCGTGATAACACGAGCATTGGGTAAAATTCGTATTGCATTCAGCCATACTTGATCTCTTTTCTTGAGTAGTCTTTTGGGGCTTCCAAATGCCCCAATCTGCTCCAGAAATATATTCTTTATCCCTGTTAACCCTTTTAATATTCGGGATGCAGCTTCATCCAAGTCTTCGTCATCATTAATCAAATCTCCAGGTAAAACGAGTGTATCGTCATCAATATCCAGATTATCGCGCAAATCTCTCTGCACAAGCAGCACTTTCAAATCTGAGCCATCAAAACCAAAGACAACACAATCTACGGATACGTTTGGATTAGCTTGATTTACATACTTTTCTTTCATCTTCTGGCAGTTTTATTCAATTATAGAGGGGTAAAATTAGCTATTTTTTTCAAAGTGTAAATTTTACACTAAGTTTGCTTGCAAATAAGTAAAAATAAGATGATTTTAGTTGCAGATAGCGGCTCTACCAAATGCGATTGGATAGCGATAGATGAAGACAATATACACCACCACACAAACACTATGGGATTCAACCCATTCTTTCATAGTTCGGACCTTGTAGAACAAAAATTAAGCGAAAATGAGCTGTTTTCTTCAATCAAGGAGAAAGTATCTGAAGTCTATTTTTATGGAGCAGGATGCTCAAGCGCCTCGCGCAATCGCATAGTAGAAAAAGGACTAAGTGCCGTTTTTACCAATGCAACTGTAGTGAATGTAGACCATGACCTTACCGGCGCAGCATTAGCTACCTCGCAAGGAAGACCTGGCATATCTTGTATCTTAGGAACCGGATCAAACTCCTGCTACTATGACGGAGAGAGCGTACACGAGGAAGTACCTGCTCTTGGCTATATTTTGGGAGACGAAGGTAGTGGATCTTACTTTGGTAAGATTATGTTGTCAGAGTGGTTGTACAAAAAAATGCCGGCTGATTTGGCCCGTGCATTTGGAGAAGAATACAACTTAAGTAAAGAAGGAATTTTTGAGGCAATACACACAAAGGAAAATCCGAATGTATACCTGGCTAGTTTCATGCCTTTTGTAGGAAAACACAAAGAACATTCATACTTCAAGAATATGATGTACGAGGGATTAGTAAAATTTATGGAAATCCATGTGTGGTGTTATAATAACTTCAGAGATGTGCCTGTTAATTTTGTTGGTTCTGTTGCATATTATTTCCAAGATGTATTAGAAGAAGTGGGAAGAATTCATAGCTTTACAGTCGGGAAGATAGACAGACGACCGGTTGAGCCGCTTGCTGTATACCACACAACCAAAATAAATCAAATAACATGAGCCTCAAAGCAGTCATTTATGATCTAGACGGAGTAATAACCGATACAGCCAAATACCACTATGACAGCTGGAAATGGGTTGGAAATCAATTGGAGTACACCCTCACTGAGAAGCAGAACATGAAACTTAAAGGTGTAGGTAGGAAAGAGTCTCTGGATAAGATACTTAAATGGAGTGGTGCCCGTATCTCTGAAGCAGAAAAACAAAGCTTATTAAACAGAAAAAATCAAATGTATCTGGAGTACATAGACACTATGGCTCCTGATGAAGTGTTTCCTGGTTTCAAGGAATTCAACAAAAAAGCGAAAAGTGAAGGCATTAAAGTAGCTGTTGGTTCGAGCAGTAGAAACGCCATACGTATAATTGACAAATTGGATCTCGTGCTTGCCTTTCATGCCATTGTAGATGGTGGTATGACACCCAATTCTAAACCAGAGCCAGACATTTTCCTACTAGCAGCCGAAAAACTTCAATTAAAACCAGAAGAGTGCTTAGTAGTAGAAGACTCACAGGCTGGCCTTACGGCTGCCAAAAAAGCTGGAATGAAAAGCATTTTATATGGTAAGGACAAAGGGCTAAAAGGAGCTCACATGCAAATAGACAATTGGTTATCAGCCGATTTAGATCAGTTCAAAAATTTGTATTAACAAGAACGCGTAGATGAAAAACTACATAAAGCACGATCCCTGGCAAATAATAGAAGAAGGATTTGACCAAAAGCTAAATAGAGTCTCTGAAAGTATTTTCAGTATTGGAAACGGGAAATTTGGTCAACGTGCCAATTTTGAAGAAAAATATAGCGGGGACAGTCTCCAAGGTAATTACGTAGCTGGAGTTTACTACCCAGACAAAACACGAGTAGGTTGGTGGAAAAATGGTTACCCAGAGTACTTCGCTAAGGTACTAAACGCACCCAACTGGATGCGTATAAATATCCGTATCAACGGAGAGTCTCTAAACCTAGCTAAAGCAGACGTTCAGAAATTTAGTAGAATACTTGATATGAAAGGAGGTGTATTGCACCGCTCCTTTACAGCTAAACTCACCAATGGTATAACAGCTACAGTCCATGTAAAACGCTTCTGTAGTTTACATCAAACGAGGCACGCTGCATTCCATTACTCGCTAAGCTTAGACCAAGACGCAGAAGTAAAAATTGCTTCTTATATATATGGTAATGTCACCAATGAAGACTCCAACTATAACGAGAAATTTTGGTCAGGTGTGGATACCAAAGCCGGAGGAAACGCCTGTACGGTAATCACTGAAACCAAAAAGACTGCATTTCAAGTGGGAATATCAACCGTTACAAACGTTTCTCACATTTCAAAAAACATTCCTTTTACCTCAAGCAAATGCAATAAAAAAACAGCTAAAATAGCAACTGCCTTTAATGCAAAAAAAGGAGAAGAAATCGTAATCGAAAAAAGGGCAGCAATCGTATCCAGTTTAGATGTAGAGCCCGCCACTATAGAGTCAATATTAAACCAAGAAATAGAAACCACAAAACGCCACAGTTTTGAAGATTTGTGCTCTGCACACAAAGCAGCGTGGGCAGCTAAATGGGAAGAAAGTGATATTATTATTGA
>CAJXIQ010000123.1 GCA_913054375.1 uncultured Bacteroidota bacterium | reverse complement strand
TGTTACCATGTGCTCATTTTCCCAATTGTCGTCTATGGCTCCTTGGTATACAAGTTGACGCTTACTATTGAAAACAAATACTTCTGGGGTACGGGTAGCTCCTAGTTTTTTGGTGATCTTTTGGTCTTCATCATGCAGGTATGGAAAAGGTAAATTCAGCTGTTTTGCAAGGTCCTTCATAGCATCAAATGAGTCTGCGGGATATTGTTCTGCATCGTTTGCATTGATAGCGATAATACCCAGATTATCTTCCTCGTACTGGTTCTGGAGTTTAATAAGTCTACTCCAGTATGCTCGAGCATATGGACAATGATTGCAGGTTACTACAAGTACAAGTGCCGTCCTATCAGCGAAGGTGAACTTGTTGTATAACTTGTCTTTGGTGCCTTTTAGCTCAAAATTGAACAGTTTTTTTCCTATTTCCATTGAGTAGCAAAGGTAATGGAATGGGAGGTATGATGTAAAGGATTTTTTCTTTGTAGAAACAAAAAAAACCAACATCTAGTACATGCTGGTTTTTTTTCGCTGTGTGAATCGAATTTTTATGCTTCTTTCTTTTCCTTTTTTACCTTATTCTTTTCTTTTTTGAAGGTTAATTCGTCTTTCTTTTTATCGTAGTTCACTGCGATAATTTCACCTTCTTTGATATCCGATTTAAGAATTTCTTCTGCAAGAGGATCTTCCAAGTATTTCTGTATTGCTCTGTTGAGGGGTCTAGCACCAAAGGCTGAATCAAATCCTTTTTCGGCAAGATACTCTTTGGCAGACTTACTTAGTTTTATATCAAAACCTATCTGATGTATGCGAGATACTAGCTCAGCTATAGACAGTTCAAGAATTTTAGTGATGTCCTCTTTTTCCAGTGAATTGAAAACAATCACATCGTCTATTCTATTCAAAAACTCTGGAGAGAAGAAACGTTTCAGGGCTGTTTCTATAACACCTTTTGAGCTTAGGTCTGCATTAGCAGTTTTAGCACTTGTTCCAAATCCTACCCCGGAGCCAAACTCTTTGAGTTGACGACTGCCTATGTTGGAAGTCATAATGATTATGGTGTTTCTGAAATCTACCTTTCGTCCAAGACTATCTGTTAAGAAACCTTCGTCTAGCACCTGCAGCAATAAGTTAAATACGTCTGGGTGTGCTTTCTCTATCTCATCAAATAAGATTACGGAGTATGGCTTGCGTCTTACTTTCTCTGTAAGTATTCCGCCTTCCTCATATCCTACGTATCCTGGAGGAGCTCCCACAAGACGAGATACAGCAAATTTCTCCATATACTCACTCATGTCTATTCGGAGCAGTGCATCTCTGGAGTCAAACAGGTACTTGGCTAAGGTCTTGGCCATCTCTGTTTTCCCGACACCAGTACTACCCAAGAATATAAAGGAACCAATGGGTTTGTTTGGAGCCTTGAGACCCGCGCGTGTACGCTGGATAGCTTTGGTAAGCTTAGCTACTGCTTGATCTTGGCCTATAACACTGCCCTTTAGCTCATCACCCATTTTAAGCAGACGATTTCCTTCTTTCTGCTGAATGCGCTTGGTGGGTATGCCGGTCATCATTCCAATGACATCTGCTACATCGTCTTCTGTAACGGTATACCGTTGCGTTTTACTTTCCTCTTCCCACTTGGTTTTCTCCATTTCTAGATTTTCGAGTAGTGATTTTTCCTTATCTCTAAGGCGAGCAGCTTCCTCGTATTTTTGGCTTTTCACCACACGATTTTTCTCTTCTTTTATCTCTTCTATTTTTACCTCTAGTTCCAGGATGTCTTTGGGTACGTGTATATTACTTAAGTGTACGCGTGCACCCACCTCGTCCATAACATCTATGGCTTTATCTGGCAAGTGACGGTCTGTGATGTAACGTACACTCATTTTTACAGCCGCATCGAGTGATTCTTCTGAGTAGGTTACGCTGTGGTGGTCTTCATATTTGTCTTTTATATTATTGAGTATCTCCAGCGTTTCTTCTGGGTTGGTAGGTTCTACCATTACACTTTGAAATCTACGTTCTAGGGCTCCATCTTTTTCTATGTACTGACGGTACTCATCTAGTGTAGTTGCACCTACACATTGTATTTCTCCCCGGGCTAAAGCTGGCTTGAACATGTTAGAAGCATCCAGTGAGCCACTTGCTCCTCCTGCACCTACTATTGTGTGTATTTCATCAATAAAGAGGATGACATCATCTGTTTTTTCTAACTCTGTCATTACAGCTTTCATTCGCTCTTCAAACTGACCTCTATACTTTGTTCCTGCTACAAGGCTCGCTAGGTCTAGTGTTACTACTCTCTTATCAAAGAGTACACGTGACACTTTTCGTTGTGAAATACGAAGGGCAAGGCCTTCGGCTATCGCTGTTTTACCTACACCGGGTTCACCTATGAGGATGGGATTGTTTTTCTTACGTCTACTCAAAATTTGAGAAACGCGCTCTATCTCTTTTTCGCGACCAACAATAGGGTCCAATTTGTCAGCCTCTGCCAATTTTGTCAGGTCTTTGCCAAAATTATCGAGTACCGGTGTCTTGCTTTTGCTCTTGGTTCCAGGCTTGTTGGGTGTTGGAGATTTGCTGCTTTCCTCATTGTAAAAATCTTCTGGAGAGTCTGTACTCATCTCTATTCTGGCATCAGGAAGTTTATCTTCCATGGCACTTTTGAATAGATCATAGTCCACTCCAAATTGATTTAATATTTGCGAGGCTACATTATCTTCATCTCTAAGAATAGAGAGTAATAGATGTTCAGTGCGGATTACATCATCCTTGAAAATTTTCGCTTCTAAATACGTGATTTTCAGCGCTTTCTCTGCTTGTTTGGTCAATGGAATATTGCCAATATTGGTCGACTTTCCGGTGGTGTCTCGTATGCTATCTTCCACTGCTTTTTTCAAGCGTAGCATATCTATACCCATACTTTTCAGATGACGTATAGCTTTTCCATCTCCTTGCCGAATGAGGCCTAGAAGAAGGTGCTCTGTACCAATATAACTATGCCCCAAGCGGATAGCTTCTTCTCTACTAAATTGTATTACTTCTTTTACTCCTGGTGAAAACTGTGCTTCCATTATATATATAATAACAAATATAAGACCAAAATGGTGTGACCTACCACCATATTTTTGACACAATTGACAAGTGACTGTATTTAAAGATAGACTTTGACTATCACAAAATTGAGTTATAAGCATCTGATGGTTGATAACTATAAAAGATGTGTGTTTAGGGTATTTATAAGCCCACAGGTGTATTGTCAGAAACACGTCAGTTCGTTCAAGGTCCCAGGGGGTCAAAATAAGAGCGTGGATAAAATAAGGCTGATAGTAAGGGAGGTAGCTTAATGAATTGACGTTATTAACGTATTGTCCACATTTATGATGTTCTTGTGGATAAGTAGAAATTATTAAAATTCATTACCGATAGGCCAATTAACCGCCTTATTTTTGACATTAGTAACAGGGATAACAACGGGGTCTACCACCCACCAATATTGAATAAGTAACGTACGAATGGATAATAAACGAGCAGCTAACAAGAAGAAGACTACAACCTTTGGCAATATGGATATGTCTAAACTTCAGCCGCAGGCTCGTGACTTGGAGGAAGCAGTAATTGGAGCAATGATGCTCGAAAAATTTGCTCCAGAGAAGGTAGCTAGTTACCTTAAAAAAGAGGCGTTTTATGTAGAAGCTCACCAGCACATCTATGAGTCCATTATACAACTGTTTACCGATGGTCATCCGATAGATATACTTACCGTTACAGAACAACTTCGCAAGAATGGAACGCTTGAAGCGGTAGGAGGTGCATACTACGTTACTACGCTGACTAACAGAGTTAGTAGTGCAGCTAATATAGAGTACCACGCTCACATCGTGATGCAAAAGAGTATACAACGACAGCTGATTTCGGTAGCTGGTGAGATAGGAACTAAAGCATTTGAGGAAACTTCGGATGCATTTCAGTTGCTCGATCAGTCAGAGAAAAAACTCTTTGAGATAAAGAATGAAAGTATGACCAAGAGCTATGATACCGTTACGGATCTGATAGCTAAGGCCATAAAAGATATAGAAGAAAGCAAAAGCGATGGGGATGAAGGTCTTACGGGTGTTCCTACCGGTTTCACCGAGCTGGACCGAATGACCTCTGGGTGGCAAAAGAGTGATTTGATTATACTTGCTGCTCGTCCAGGTATGGGTAAAACTGCGTTTGTACTATCCATGGCTCGAAATGCGGCAGTGCTTGCTAAAAAGAACGTTGCTATATTCTCTCTTGAGATGAGTAGTCTTCAATTGGTCAAAAGACTGATTGCTTCTGAGGCGGAACTTAGTTCTGAGAAAATAAGAAGTGGAAAGTTAGAAGAGCACGAATGGCAGCAGCTCCATACACGTATTAGTACGATAGAGGACGCAGGTATTTTTATAGACGATACGCCAGCTCTAACGGTACTAGACCTAAAGGCAAAAGCACGCAGAATGCAACGTAAACGAGGGTTAGATATGATTGTCATTGATTATCTACAGTTGATGCGTGCCGAAGAGGGCAATAAGTCTGCGGGTAATCGTGAGCAGGAGATTTCGTACATATCACGTTCGTTAAAAGGACTTGCTAAGGAGCTTAATATTCCGGTGATTGCCCTGGCTCAGCTGAGTAGAGCGGTAGAACAACGTCAAGACAAACGGCCTATGCTGTCTGATTTGAGAGAGTCTGGATCTATTGAGCAAGATGCAGATTTAGTTACGTTTATTTTTCGTCCGGAATACTACGGTATCACCCAAGATGAGGAGGGCAACGATAACGAAGGTCTAACAGAGATCATTATTCGCAAGCACAGAAACGGCTCGCCAGGCACGGTAAATCTTAAATTTATCAAGCACTTTGGTAAGTTCTCCGACTGGGGATATAGTGACTTTGGCCCTGATACCTTCACCGATAATAGTGTGACCGTGCCAAGTAAGATGAATGACATGTCACCGTACGAACCTGATGGTGACGCGCCGTTTTAAAGTGCATTATTTCACCACCCATACTTTTTACTCAGCCGGTTGGCCGTTTTAGTTAAGTGGGAAGTGTATAGGTGCCTGTTGCGAGGTTAATTCCCACTCAAAATTCAAACTTAATTATGTAGTAGTACGGTGGAAAAGACTAAGTAACGCTTGGCAGGAACTTTTGGCTATGCTATCGTTGCTGGTGGGTTTATTTTTATTACTCGGTCACAAATTTCCCTTTCATCATACCCCAATGACCTGGGTATGAACATATAAATTCATAATTCCCCGCTGTAGGAGTGATGAAGGTGAAGTATTTTATCTGACCGATCTGTACTACCGGTGAGTTTGCTATTACATTTTCATCGCTCGGATTTACGTATCCATTTTCTTTGAATTTTA
>CAJXIQ010000122.1 GCA_913054375.1 uncultured Bacteroidota bacterium | reverse complement strand
CTAATTTTTTCAAATAGGCAAAGCAGTCCGTTCTGTTCTGATTGTCCCACAGTTCGCAATATATTATTGGCTTGCACCTGGTTAATAGTTTTTCTGCTCCTAAAAACACTTCATATTCAAAATTTTCAACGTCTATTTTGATTGCATCTATGTGCTTATCGCCCAGTTCAGGTAGGTCATCTAGTTTTTTACAATCTGTTTCAAATAAACTACCGTCGTTGAATTCTTTCATCTTATCGTCAACCACGTGAGACAAGCCTTGTTTTTTTACCCCATCTACTATCGGTAGTACGAGTTGTATTTTTTTGTTCTCGTTTCCTAGAGCATTGGTAAGGAGAGTTAAGTTGTTTAGGTTATACCGGTTCTTTACTTTTTGTACCACTTTATAGTTATTGGGCATTGGCTCAAAAGCTATTGTTTCTCTCGTATTTTTGGCAAGGTAGTAGCTCATAAGACCCAGATTGGCCCCAATATCTAAAACCACACTTTCCTTTTTAACTAGGCTTAAAAAATGAAAAAAATCATTTTCATTTTTATCGTTACGAAGTGTTTTTAATTTGTACAATGTAAAATACCACAAGTACGTATCGTATCCGAAAAAATATTGTAGAGTACGTTGTATAAAAGCTTTCAAGAGTCGTTTAGAAAGAGTAGTAAGGTGATATCATGAGATAGACAACCACGCCTGTAACAGCTACGTAGAGCCATATTGGAAAGGTGAAACGAACTATTTTTCTGTGTTTGTCAATCTTCTCATTGAGGGCGTACCAAAACGAAAGTAATATTAATGGAAGAACTCCAGCTGCTAATATAATGTGTGAAATAAGTATGAAATAGTAGATATATCGTAGGGGTCCTTCTCCGCCAAATGTCGTTTCTGGTACAAAGAAGTGATAGATTACATAGCTTATAAGAAACAGAGCTGACAAGCCAAATGCGGTAAGGTTTAAAGCCTTATGCTTGGCAACATTCTTTGCCTTGATAGCTCTAAGAGAAAGTATCAATATTACTGCACATGTACCGTTGATAAGAGCATGTAACAGAGGCAGTCTGTAAATGAAACTTGGAAATTCTAAAGGTGGGTTGAGCACTCGTTTGTTGAGAAGTACTACCAATACAAATACTACAATGGAAACTACCATTGCTATTCTAAAAAATAATTTGTCGCTTATTTTACTCATCCTCTTTTTTTACTGATTGATCTTTATATGTTTTCAATAAGAAACGGGCGTCTGTTATCATTTCCATTATTTCACTGAAATTCATGCCATTGTAGATCCCACGTACTTGAAAGTCTTTGTCTACAAGCATGATTTTCTCGCTATGAATAAAATCATTGGTGTCTGGCACTTCCTGAATAACGGCTTTGTAGCTATCTCGGGCTAGGTGGTATATGGTGCTTTTCTTTCCAGTAAGAAATTTCCATTGGTTGTCATCTGCCTCAAACTTATCTGCATACGTCCTAAGCACAGCTGCAGAATCGTTGTAGGGATCTACGGTGTGTGAGAGGAAGAGTATATCTGAGCTGTTTTCAAGTTTCTGACTTGCTATTTTCATATGCCCATTTATGATGGGACATACATCAGGACAAGAAGCAAAGAAGAAGTTGCTTATAAAAATTCTATCTCCGATACTATCTCGTGTGAAAAGCTCTCCGTTTTGGTCAAATAGCGCGAAAGAATCTACTATGTATGGAACTTCGGTACCCATTTCATTGGTGGTGTATATAGGAAGTTCTTTATACCCAAATACCGATTTTTTGAGCAGAAGGCCAAATAATACGGGTAGGCCAAGTATTAGACCGATAACAGTTACTACGAGTATCCTCCGGCCAGTGGATTGTTTCATATAATGATACGGATTAAGGCCTTAAATTGTTCCCCAAAAGTTTCCTTCATACATCATCCAGTAGAGGAAGAATATGATGAAAGCCATCGGCAATATAATCATGTAACCTAATTTTTTGTGCTCGTGCTTCATGTGCATAAAAGTACCTACAATGAACCAAGCCTTTAATATCCCCATTACGATAAAGAATATGTTTCTGCTAATGCTTGGAGGCCAAACAAAATAAGCGACAACATCTGCTATGGTGAGAAAGGAAAGTATCCAGAATTTCTTCCAAATATCTGATGTACCGTGACTATGGGCTTTTGGAACCCATACTGTCGGGTCGTAATTTACCTCGTCGTGTATATCTACTTTTTGATTTGAATGAGAAGACATGTATTGTTAATTTCTTAAAGTGTGAATGATAATGAAACGATACTTAAATTAAATAAAAGAAGGTAAAAACAAATACCCATACTAAATCTACAAAGTGCCAGTACAGACCCACTTTCTCAACCATTTCATAGTGACCTCTCTTAGCATACGTACCATTCAGATTGTTTATGTATACAATAATATTGAGAACTACTCCTGAGAATACGTGAAACCCGTGAAATCCTGTAACACCAAAGAATAATGCAGCAAAGGCCGGTGGACCATATGGGTTTGCCCACATGCGAGCACCTGCGCTTATAAAATTTGTCCATTCCCAAGCTTGGCAACCCAAGAACATAAAACCACCGATAATGGTTAATAGCATCCACTTGGATACCGCTTTTTGATCTCCGCGTTGACCTGCTTCTACACCCAGTACCATTGTTACGCTGCTAAGTATCAGAATAAGCGTCATCAAACTCACGAAAATTAGTGGTAGGTGAAGACCGTGGGCAAACGGAAAATGGTTAAATACTAAATCTGGAGACGGCCATTGAAATTCATTGAAAACACCTAAATCGCGAAGAGCTGGGATAAAGTGTTCTCCGTGATGCGCATCTACTCCTGGTGCAGCAAATTTTTCTTGTACATTTTGAGCAAAACCTAATTCTAGATTTTCTATTTGCGCTAATTCCGTAGACGGATAGCTGTAGCGTATTGCGCCGTATCCAATAAGGAGGGAAGAAAAAGTGAATGCATCTGAAAGTAGGAATACCCACATCATCAGCTTTCCGTAACTTACATTGAAGGGTGAGTTTCCTCCGCCCCAAGTGCTTGCTTTTGAAATTGTTTGTGTTGACATTTGTTAGAAATCGGGTGCAAAATATAAAAACATATACAAATAGACCCACAATAGGCCGATAAAGTGCCAATAAGTATTGCACATGCTTATCTGTAGTGTATTTTTCTTATGCACTTTAGATTTGTATGTGCGTACAAGCGTCACGATTAGGTAAATAATACCTGCTAAAATATGCGCTAGGTGTATTGCAGCTATCGCAATAAGGAAGGATGCGGAAACTCTGTCACCTTCTTTTGGGTTTACAAAATGAAGACCATCTCCAGCCATCACAACCCATCCCCAGTATTGAGTCACAATGAATCCTATGCCGAGTATAATCGTAAGTGCTAATCCTATTTTTACACCATTTATCTCATCGTTTTTTGCAGATCTGTATGCGTAAAGCATGGTGAGACTGCTAAGTAATATTACAACGGTAGAGTATAAAAATACAGTTGGTATTTCAAAATCAAACCAATTGCCATCACCTTTACGCACGATATACGCACTGGTAAGTCCAGAGAATAACATGAGTATACCGAGTAACAATAGCCATAAGCTAAATTTTTTCGGGTGAACCCGTCCTTCGTATTCTATTTCTTTTGCCATAATTATTATATCTTATCTATTAGTAACACTACCAGGACAAAAGGGTTGTATAAAATTGAGGCAAACATCAAAGTTTTCGCATCTTTAATTGAAAGAGATCGGTATAACTTAGCAGCCATATAAGTAAGTGCCAATGAACCTAAGGCAAGTAATATAACACTGCGCATACCGCTCATAGATATCATGAAAGGAAGTACACTGATGGGTACAAGTAAAGCGGAGGAGATAAATATAAGTGCGGCTGTTGACTTTGACCTTCCAGATGCCAGAGGAAGTAATCGGTATCCCGCTTTCTTATAGTCATCGTCTAGCACCCAAGCAATTGCCCAAAAATGGGGAAATTGCCAGAAAAATTGCTGCGCGAACAATGTACCTGTCTCAATGTCAAAATCATTCCGAGCAGCGACCCAACCCAACATGTAAGGAATTGCTCCAGGTATCGCTCCCACAAAAACTGCGAGTGGTGTTTTAGCTTTCAGCGGTGTATACACTAAAGTATACAGTACCACACTTAGCGCACCGAAATAAGCCGTCATTGGGTTAATAACGTACAATGCCCATAACCCAACAGCCAATAAAAATGTTGCTATAAACCACGCTTCTCGCAATGAAAGCGTCCCTAGAGGCAGCGGGCGACCTTTGGTTCTGTTCATCAATGCGTCCCTATCCTTCTCGTAGATTTGATTGTATGCGTTAGATGCAGCGACTACAGTGATCCCTCCGAAGATGAGCAACAGCAATTGAACCCAACTGAACACTTCCATCCCTAGGAAATAACCTGCCACAGAACTGAATACAACAGAAGTACTCAAGCGCAGTTTTCCAAGGCGCAATGCCTCCTTAATAAAGGAGGGTTTCGATGGGGATAGTATGGTTGTTTCCGACATGGGCGGCAAAGATAAGGACTGACCGCTATCTAGAGGAACTTTAAAGCACGATAAAATGAGGGTTTAATAGGTCCTCTTTATTGTACTTCAAGGGAAGGCGTGTCTCTTTGTGCAACATGGCAAAACCAGAAGCTTCTACAACGGCTTGACCCGCAGCTGTATCCCACTCCATAGTGGGTGCAAAACGCGGATATACGTCAGCCAATCCTTCAGCAACCATGCACATTTTAAGCGAAGACCCTTTACTGAGAATCGCAACTTCACCGTGCTGCGCTCGATACGTAGCTAAAAACGCTTCGGTTTCCTCGTTCATATGGGAACGAGAACCTACGGCTGTAAATGGACGATCCATTGCCACGGGTAAGGCAACCGCGGCTTCTAAATGCGCATCGGTAAATGTTGTCGTCGCGTCTATTACCATTTTAATCGCTCCCGCTCCTTTTACTCCTAAATACAACTCTCCAGTTACGGGAACATAAACCACACCTAATACGGGACTACCAGATTCAATCAATGCTACGTTCACGGTAAACTCGCCGTTGCGCTTGATGAATTCTTTCGTACCGTCCAGTGGATCAACAATCCATAGGGTGGACCAGTGCTTTCTTTCATCAAACGACAAATGCTTGCCTTCCTCACTTAGAACAGGGTGATCTGATGGCTCAAGCCACTTCATGATTGCTGTATTACTGCGTAAATCCGCCTGAGTCAATGGGCTCTCATCCCCTTTCAATTCAACTTCTGTTGTTTCATTGTGGTACACTTCGAGTATTGCAGCACCGCCGTCAAGTGACGCTTGAATAGCAATACGAGCTTCGGAAGAAAGTTGGAATGGTTGCATGGATGTGATGATTGAATTCAGAGATTGTGAGGTATAGAAATGCCCGAACCTTCAGGTCCGGGCATTTTTCATTGTATTCGCTTTTTTGTTTACTGCAAGCGTGCGTTGATCGGTACTGTGTATTGCATTCGAACAGGCTTTCCGCGTTGCTTCGCCGGTATGAATTTTGGCAAAAGCTTGATTACTCGAATGGCTTCGTCATCGATAAGTTTATCAACTCCACGCGCGATAGTAACGTTGCTTAC
>CAJXIQ010000121.1 GCA_913054375.1 uncultured Bacteroidota bacterium | reverse complement strand
TGCAGTCGCGGGTATGCTACCACTGTTTTTTGTTGGGATAGGGATTTCTTTATACGGTTTGGCATATTTCTTCGTACATGATATTTTCATTCACCAACGGTTCAAACTGTTTACCCGTACCAAGAATACTTACCTCAAAGCCATTCGAAAGGCGCACAAAGTGCACCATAAACACTTGGAACCTGAAGACGGAGAATGCTTTGGGATGCTCATAGTGCCCCGTAAATATATCAAGGAAGCAAAATAATGGATAGCTTATACCTTTGGGTAAACCTCGGAGCCATATTCTTCCCATTCATTCTTAGCTTCAATAAACTAGGACACTTTTATAAACGTTGGAAACCTGTTTTTATCGCCATAAGCGCGATGTCTTTATGCATTATTTCTTGGGACGTTTTGTTTACGCTCTGGGGCGTATGGGGTTTCAATACAGATTACCTACTTGGACCATCGTTTTTACACCTGCCGCTTGAAGAGTGGTTGTTTTTTATCTGTATCCCCTATGCGTTTATGTTTTTGTACGACCAATTGGTCATTCTAAAGGTGAAGAACATCTTACACCCCATTGAAAAATACGTGGACTATTTATTTCTAATAGTAGCGGTTATTTATCTAGTTGCAGGATTTGGGAATATATACACGACAACTATTGCGTCATTGGTACTCGTATTTACACTGATAATGATGAAACTCAATCCACCGCACCGAGGCATTTTTTATCTGAGTTATACGATTGTTCTCATTCCGTTCACGGCTGTAAATGGTATCCTCACGGGCTTTATTACTCCAGAACCTGTAGTGTGGTACAACAACGCCGAAAATCTTGGCATACGCGTTCTCACCATTCCTGTAGAAGACTACCTCTACTATTTCTTAATGTACGGAATCTGTTATGTCGTGTATGAGAAAATCAAACCCATAAATTAAACGATCTAACTGCCTTGTGAAATAACCGAGGCTGTGCTGCATGCACACCTACCCCACTCTTTTCCATAAAAAAAGCCACCCCACAGAGTAGCTTTTCTAAATAGTATTCAATTTCGGAATTAACCCAAGTATGATTTTAATATTTTGCTCTTGCTTGACTTGCGCAGTCTTCTGAGCGCTTTTTCCTTGATTTGACGTACACGCTCACGTGTAAGACCTACCTTGTCAGAAATATCTTCTAACGTATGTGCAGGACCACCATCTAGGCCGTAGTAATATTTCAGTACATCTCTTTCTTTCTCCGAAAGTGTAGATATTACACGATTTATTTCTTTTCTAAGCGACTCATCCATCAATGGTTGATCTGGATTTGGCTCATCATTGTTATCCAATACACCTAGCAGGCTATTGTCTTCTCCCTCTATGAGTGGAGCATCTATAGATAAGTGACGACCACTAGATTTGAATGCATTTTCAACCTCTGTTACAGAAATCTCAAGTTCTTTTGCTATCTCCTCTGGAGTTGGCTCACGCTCTTGAAGCTGCTCTAAACGAGCTGCTGCTGCACTTATTCTACCAATACTACCCACTTTATTAAGCGGTAAACGTACAATACGCGACTGATCTGCAAGTGCTTGAAGTATAGACTGGCGAATCCACCATACAGCGTATGAGATGAATTTAAAACCACGTGTCTCGTCAAACCTCTTCGCTGCTTTTATCAGCCCAAGGTTTCCCTCATTAATAAGATCACCCAAAGTCAATCCTTGATTTTGGTACTGTTTGGAAACAGAAACAACAAAACGAAGGTTTGCATTGACTAATTTTTCCAGAGCAGCTTGATCCCCTTCTCTTATTCTGCCGGCCAAAACCACCTCTTCTTGTGCATCAATCATCGAAACCTTGCTTATCTCGTTGAGATATTTGTCCAATGATTTGTTTTCCCTATTGGTAAACTGTTTTGAAATTTTAAGTTGCCTCATGTATGGTGTGAAATCTTTCTTTTCTTTTAATAACTGGCAAAGTTAAGGTTTTGTGCTTAAAAAGCTAACAATTGCGCTTGTTTACCAACGAAACTATCACCTCAAAAAGTGTGCCTAATTACTCCCTTTAGGTCCAAGATTACTATCTTTGCTACTACCATTCGACATAAATGAACAACATAAAAATTTCAGTAGCCAAAGGTGATGGCATAGGTCCCGAAATAATGGATGCCGTACTTGCCATCTTTACTGCTGCAAAAGTACCGCTTGAGTATGATTTCATTGACATGGGTAAAAGTATATATGACAAGGGATACTCGACAGGTATGACAGATGAAGCTCATGCAAGTGTAGAATCCACTGGAATTCTATTCAAAGGGCCCATGGAAACGCCCAAAGGCGGCGGTGTAAAAAGCATTAACGTGACTGCCCGTAAAACGTGGAATACCCATTCCAATATCAGGAAATTTCAAACCATAAAGGGAGTAGATACTGTTTTCAGTAAGGCTGGTATTCCAATAAACCTTACCATAGTAAGAGAAAATGTAGAAGACACCTACGGAGGGATAGAGCACTACATGACCAAAGATGTAGCAGTCAGTCGTAGAATTATCTCTAGACCTGGCTCACAGCAGGTGATACGTTCTGCGTTTGAAACTGCCATCAAAGAAGGGTATTCCACTGTAACCTGCGGTCATAAAGCTAACATTATGAAGCTTACAGATGGTATGTTCCTAGATACATTCTATGAAATTGCCAAAGAATATCCGCAGGTAAAAGCAGAGGACGTCATTGTTGATGCTCTCTGCATGAAACTTGTTTATGCCCCGCAGACATTTGAATGCATTGTCCTAACAAACTTGCAAGGAGATATCGTTTCAGATTTGTGCGCAGGTCTTGTTGGAGGACTTGGCTTCGCCCCTTCTGCTAACTTGGGAGATCACATAAAAATATTTGAAGCAGTACATGGTACGGCTCCAGATATAGCCGGACAAGATAAAGCTAACCCCACATCATTGCTCCTAAGTGGAGTGCTTATGCTCAATCAGATGGGACTGGACCACTATGGCGCCGCTATCAGAAATGCTATACTAAATGCCATAGATAAGGGTATGCACACTGGAGACTTTGGAGAAGATAGATCCAAATCAATAGGTACTAAAGACTTTGCCAACGCGATAATAGCGGAGTTAGACCTAAGTAAAATAACAGATAGTAATCCAGTAAAATATCATAAGCCAAGTGCACTAGCTGAGAATAAAATGATGGTGTCTAGTAATGAGACTATAGAAACTGTAGGTATTGACCTATTCATAGAGTGCGAAACCCAACCGCATAAAATAGCCGAAATAGTACAAGCACACATAGATCCCGATATGGAACTTACCACGATCACCAATCGTGGCACACAAGTTTGGCCAGAAGGCTCTGTTTACACGAACTTAGTAGATACCTTTGTCGTACGTATAGAGAAAAATACGGCAGCAGAAATTAAGAAAAAGAAATTTATGGAACAGGCAATCCACTTATACGATTACCTAAACATTAGTTCTATAGAAATGCTCATTAGCATAGATGGAAAACGTAAATATTCACTAGCCCAAGGGCAAAAGGTGAATGCCATTAGTTGAGTAAAACCGGCAATATATCAGATTATTTTACAGGCAAGAGGCTTGTCATCCCTATACTTATAGGTTTAGTAGCGGCCGCTTATTTCTTTTTTCAAGATTTTGATATTCAGGCATATAACAGTATAAATTGGACTATTACTACTAGCTTTTGGCTAGGGGTAGCAGTCTTGTCTATTTTTACCCGCCTTGCGTGTTATGCGTATCGGCTAATCGTATTGTCCAACTACGAACTATCATGGCCCAGAGCCATTCAAATCATTGTGCTTTGGGAATTTTCTTCTGCTATATCTCCAGGTATCGTGGGTGGTACAGCAGCAGCTCTTCTGCTCCTTGCCCGAGAAAAAAATATAAACTCAGGCAAAGGCACAGCTATCGTTTTAGCAACATCATTCTTAGATGTTCTTTTCTATGTGCTTGCGGTACCATTTATAGCACTTTGGGTCACTCGCTCCGATGTCATCCCTGCTCGCATTGGTTACCTCACTGAAGCCATGATCTGGCAGTACTTTGTCGCTATCTACTTTGTATTCTTGGGCTGGACCATCCTGTTGGGTATCGGAATTTTTTTAAAACCCAGCATTATTAGTCGTATAGCCCTTCTATTTACCCGAATTCCATTCCTATCTCGCTATACTGACAAAGTGAAGAATTGGAGCGATAACCTACTCCAAGCTGCAGAAGCCTTCCGAAAAGAAAACTTTTGGCATTGGACCAAAGCTTTTGGCGGCACAACCATTGCATGGTTCAGCCGATTTATACTCGTCAATTGTTTACTCCTAGCTTTGGGAGATGGCACTGCGATAGCCGAAATATTTGGTAAACAACTTGTTATGTGGGCTGCTCTTATGATTCCCGCTACTCCCGGAGCTGCAGGCATGGCAGAATGGTTATTCAGTGGTTTTATGAGCGAGTATTTTGTGAATACGCAGCTTACCAATACTACAGCCTTTGTTTGGAGACTTATGAGTTATTGGCCGTATCTATTTGCTGGACTTATCGTATTCCCAATATGGTATAAAGCCAGTGCAGTCGAAGAGCAGGCCTCCAAAAAATAAAACGGTACCCCGGTTAGGATTTTTACACTACTACACACTTTTTCTAGTATTGCTCACCCCGCCTAGTGAGAAGTTTCAAAGCACCGACCCAATCCTATGCTCTACAAAAAGGCACTATGCTAAAAACGTGTGCCCCGTATCTTGGCTTGTCTCAAGTGCCGCTGAACCAGTCAAAATCACTCATAATGGACCTATCTAACGTGTTTTTTACAGGGTCCACCCGTATAGATACTCTAAAATGAAAAAAAATACGTTGCTTTGCCCATCTATGAGTAATACACCTTGCATAGGCATTACAGTTGGTGATTTTAATGGTATCGGTCCCGAACTTATACTTAAAACACTCGGCAATGAGCTGATTTTTAAATACTGCACACCCATTGTATACGCCAACACCTATATTTTCAAACATTATGCAGAGCTACTAGAGTTGCCTGCAATCAATTTTAATGTAGTACGCCAAGCCAAGGATGTAAAACACGGCATGGTTAATATACGCCTGTGCAGCAGTGAACGTATAGAGATAACCCCGGGCATACCAAGTGTACAAGCTGGTAAACTTGCTTACGAGGCATTACAGTTAGCTGTAGAAGACATTAAATCGGGAATAATAGAGAATATTCTTACCGCACCAATAGATAAAAAGACCACCACAGAAGCCGGCTTATCCTTCAACGGTCATACCCACTATTTTGCACAAGAGTTTAGCAGTAATGTACAAATGATATTGCTAAATGATCAACTGCGCGTAGCCATGGTAACCGGGCACAATGCATTAAGCGAAGTAGCAGACAAAATCACAACCGACTCCGTTTTAGAACAGATAGAAACACTTAACGACAATCTGCAAGCAGACTTTGGAATTCGTAAACCCAAAATTGCAGTTTTAGGAATGAACCCACACGGAGGAGACAATGGACTAATGGGCAATGAAGAATTAGACAGCATTCAACCTGCCATAAAAATAGCCCAGAAAAAAGGTATACTAGCAATTGGTCCATATCCGCCAGATGGGTTCTTTGGATCACAAAACAGTCAAAATTTTGATGGTGTTCTGGGAATGTATCACGATCAAGTACTTATACCATTCAAACAAGTGGCCTTCGCAGACGGTATAAACTATACAGCAGGTCTACCCATGATTCTTTTTTTTTTCAAGCAGAAGACGGCATACGATATTGCTGGGAAAGGTATAGCTGATGCATCGTCATTTATTAATGCACTATACCTTATTAATAAGATACACAGAAACAGACTGTCCTTTTATGACCAGTCTATTTCTACACTAAATTTTAGAGAACACCGCCGCGAGAAATTTAG
>CAJXIQ010000120.1 GCA_913054375.1 uncultured Bacteroidota bacterium | reverse complement strand
TTTTCAATAACGACATGAAATCCCAAACAGCATAGACATGGTTTTCCATAAATATTTTTATGTCTTCTACATCGCTTAGGTTGTCGTACAAAGGATGATTTTTGAGTTGATTCCTTAACCCTAGTATTTCGTCTTCTATGTATGATATTCTATTCATTTTGACTGTTTATTTTTAGGTTGCGTTGTACCACAATACAATCCTTTTTTGACTTACCACTACAACATAAATCGAATAACATTGTTTCAGAAATCGGTTAAATTATTTATTGTTTAAATGCTCCAAATATCTTTGTTGACGCAAAGAAGCTCGCAGCAGTATGGCTGTATGCCTGAGGGTCTATTTATTGCAGTAAAAGAATTCGTGTCATCACACTACGCAGGGTTATAATACACTGTTTTATACTTTACTCTTCAGTTTCTTGATTCAATATTTTGTCTGCCACATTTTGAGCATCGATGCAGTATTGATCGTCACCTTTCAAGGTCCATTCGCCCGATTTTTCTATGTAAAATTGAACTGTTTTCTCAATAACTTCTTTGTAGCCGCCATAGGACTCTAAGGTGTCCTGCACTTCTTGGGTGTATTCCTCACTGCTCAGTTCTTTATTGATTACCTTACCCCATTGCTTTTTGATGCGTTTATACTTTTCTTTATGCTCAGGACTAGCCGTCTTATATGCCATTAAAAAAAGAGAGAGGGCTTTGGCTTCTGGTGAAGGTTTATCTAATATATTACTCATACAGTGTTGTTTGATTTTTTATTACGGGGCAAAATTAGGTGGAATAGTCTTCTTCAGTTCTTTTCTTTTGGTTTTATTAGAGGATATCAAGGGCTATTTCACTTTCAAACTCACTTTCTCATCGCCAGCTTGGTACGGCAACCAGGTGATAATAAATTGCAGCATTTCGTCTGTCGTGCGCATTCCTGCTCCACCATTGTCTAATCGTTCACTTATTTCTTGCGGTGGATTATGTGGGTTGTTTTGATTTTTTGATGTATTGTCATACTCTGCTTCTACATATATCACGCTACCTGCAGGTATCTTGAGCATAGTAGGAAAGGTGTAAAAATATTGCCATCTAAAATCCCACTGCGGTATGCTAATGAGCCTTATGGTGTCTTGAGCAGGAGTGAGTGCGTATGCCTTAAAACGTTTGCCAAGTAGGTGCATGTGCGGATTGATGGTAAGGATACTTATATCTTCGGGTATTCTAAGAAAAGTAGTATGCGAAGTGATTTTTCCAGCGGGAATTACAAGTGGTGGGATGATTTTGCTCGCCCCGTTGGTGCCTAGCATAACCTCGCGTATAGGCCTTTTGGGCGGAGCATCACTAAAAAAAATATTGACTCTGCTGTGGTCCCATTTGTCTTGGGGTATTGGGCCAAAATGTATATCGTCTGCTATTAATATCGACTTTTTATTCATCCTAAACCCACCGATTCCTTCTGGGTAAATTTGTGCTTGAACACCTGGGAGATAGTTTACTGCAGAGTTAATTTGCTCGGGGCGTGTGCCGTTATCATTTGCGAGTTGTAGAGCATTGAACTGGTTCATATATTCTGCTTCGTCTACTTCTAGGTTTAGTATGCGGAGCCCATCAGTTATACTTGCTTTGTTGCCTTCTTCGTAATTGAGTAATCGGCCATTCATGTGGTGCACAAGGTTGTTTTGGTTTGGCAAAAATTCCATGGCTTTTACATACTTATTTTCGCTCAATGTTATAGGTAGTGTAGCGATATAAAACTTGTCGCGGCTATTGCCAGATATAAGAATACTGTCAAACCATAGAGTAGTATCGGGCTTGCCTATCTGGCTGTAAGCATCGTATTCTGGCATGGGTGGAAGTAGGCTAGTATCTCCTTCTGGTGCACCGTTTTTTATCCAGTTTTTTATTTTTTGTTTATCCGTATTGTTAAGGTAGCGTTCTCCAATGAAATGCGAATAATTCCTATCTGCAGGCCAAGGGGGCATCAGTCCGCTTTGAGTAACGGCTAGAATGGTATTTTTTTTACGATTTACTTGCTGAAAAGTAGTCAGTGAAAATGGGGCCGCCCCACCACTTCTGTGGCATGGGGTACAGTTTTGCTGTAGGATAGGTGCTATATCTTGGGAATAATTGTAGTCATTGCTCTTGGTGCAGGCCACTGCCAGCATTCCGAATAATAAACTGAGTATCACTTTCTTCACGAGGTACAAAGGTAGGAGAGTGTGCTCAACTTTATCAAACGAATGGTAGAAGTTTCGGCTACTTGGCTATTTTCGCGGGCTTACAATGGCAGATAAGTTTATAGACATCGAGAAGATTATAGCTGAAAAAAATCCAAAGCTATTCAAAAGACTCCCTAAGTTTATTCTCAATTACCTTAAAAAAATTCTTTGGCAGGATGAGGTGAACCGAATTATCAATGATAATAAAGGGGTAAGCGGTGTACAATTTTGTAGAAATGTCATAGCTGAGTTTAACATCACGGCAACTATAGAAGGTATTGAAAATGCTCCTAAAACTGGTGGGGTTACTTTTGCTAGTAATCATCCACTTGGCGGTATGGATGCTCTTGCATTCATAGATCAATTTTCGCATTATCGTAGCGATATTAAATTCATAGCCAATGATATCCTACTTAATCTAAAGCCAATGCAAGATATTTTTGTAGGAGTGAACAAACACGGCAATACCGCTGTTCCCTCTTTAAAAAATGTGGATTCTGTACTCGCCAACGATGAGAGTGTTGTCATTTTTCCTGCAGGTCTTGTGAGCCGACGTACAAAAGGTGTAGTTAAAGACTTGGAGTGGAAAAAAACTTTTGTGACGCGAGCACGCAAGCACAATGTGCCAATTGTTCCTGTTATTATTGAAGGTAAGCTGTCAAACTTTTTCTACAACTTGAGCAATTTTCGTGAGAAAATAGGTGTTAAAGCCAATATTGAAATGCTCTATTTGGTGAATGAGCTCTTCAAGCAAAAAAATACAACAATTAAAATTACATTTGGGAAGCCTATTTATCCAGATGAGCTCGATCAGAAAATAATGAAAGACCGGTCATGGGCTCAAAAAATAAAAGGCTTAGCATACGCACTGAAAGATTAAAATGTCGCAGAACTTAGATTACATAGCACCTCCTGTGTCACTCAACGTACTTAAAAGCGAGCTGACAAAAGAGCGATTTGTTCGCATTACTAACAAAGGTGAAAATGAGATTTATATTGTAAATCATCACAATAGCCCTAATGTAATGAAGGAAATTGGTAGGCTGCGTGAATTGACTTTTGCAAGTGCTGGAGGGGGTACTGGCAAGTCGTATGATATAGATGACTATGATGTAAGTGAAAATTGTTACGATCAGCTTATAGTATGGGCCCCAGAGGCAGAGGAAATTATAGGCGGTTACCGCTTTATTGATTGTGCTAAAATTAAAGATGTACGCCCTTTGGAGTTGTCTACAGAACGTTATTTCAACTACTCAGATAAGTTCATAAAAGATTATTTGCCTACTACCATCGAACTAGGTAGAAGTTGGGTGCAACCCAATTTTCAACCAAGAGCAGGCTCGCGTAGAGGTATTTTTGCATTGGATAATCTGTGGGATGGGCTGGGTGCCATAGTGGTTGACACTCCCCACATACAATACTACAGTGGCAAGGTAACTATGTATACAACCTATAATACAGAGGCTAGAGATGCTCTATTGTATTTTATGGACTACTTCTTTGAAGATAAAGAGGATCTCATACTACCTATTCACTCGCAAGGTTTTGTCTCGGATGTAGCAGCCTTTAAAGCATCTATAGAAGGACTAGACTACAAACAAGCACACAAAACGCTGAATAGCTACGTGCGTGAGCGTGGTGAGAATATACCGCCGCTTATCAATAGTTATATGAGTTTATCGCCTACCATGAAGACATTTGGTACAGCAATGAATCCTGATTTTGGGGATGTAGAGGAAACAATGATTCTTGTGCGTATAGCAGATATTTACGACGAGAAAAAAGCGAGACACATAGATACGTATAAAAAGTAAACGTTGGCGTAAGTCGTAACTTTTTAGCGCGGATCTCTGCGTAGAGAGAGTGATTTGGTAGACTTTTTGAACTAAAAAGTGGATCAACTAATGTGCTCCATCCCAACACAACGAAGTTAATATTCTAACACACAACCTACCGCATTGGTCTTGGTAAGCTCAGGTTTTTTGCCGTCTAGTATTGCATCCAGAGCTTCCTTCAGGTAGTGTTTATTCCATTGTTGCTTGTAATTGCCGAGAGTAAGTAGTCTGTCGTCAAGTAAACCACTATAAATAGGATTGGCCGCACTATCTATTAGGAAAAATTCTGGTGTCACTGTAGCACCAAGTTGGGTGGCCACTTCGTAGTTGTAATCCCTAAAAATGTGGTTTTTTATTTTTGTCTCGGTAGCAAACATATTGATCTCCATAGGGTCATAGTGCATCCCGCTATGTACCATCAGAAATTGTACATTGGGATATTCATCTATCAATTTAGAGAAAGGAGTAGATAAGGTTTTGCACATGGGGCAATCGGGAGCTATGAACATGAGCACAGTGTACTCTTTGGCCTTTATCAATTTACGAAAGCTTGTGTTCATTGGCTTTTTGCCACAAGCAATGATACCCAATAAGAGCAAGAGACTAAGCTTTTTCATTTCGTGGTAGTGTGATGGTAAATGTGGTCCCTATATTTTTTTTGGATACAAAAGTGATGGTACCTTTTGCACTCTCCACGATTTTACGGCAAATAGCTAAACCAAGTCCCATTCCTGAGTTCTTGGTACTAAAGTTGGGTACAAACACCTTCTTGTAGTTCTCTGTTGGAATACCCTTTCCATTGTCTTTGATGGTGATTTTTACCTTGTTATTAACGGTTTTAAGGTCTATATCTATTTTGCCTTTTCGGTTATCTGGGATAGCTTGTGTAGCATTTTTTATCAAATTATTAAATACACGCTTTACCTGTTCTGGATCTGCATAAATAAATATTTCTGGTTTTATGTTAACAATGATTTCCGCGTTTTCAGATTGCTTAAACAGGTCTTTGGTGCTTTGGAGTATGGCAGAGACGTCAAATACCTCAAACTTGTCTTCTGGCATCTGAGCAAAGTTGCTAAACTCACTTGCCATAGCACTTAAACTTTCTATTTGTTCTATGATTAGTTTACTTGTTTTGGTAAAGAGAATATCCAATTGTTCGCTAGGCCCATTGGTGTACGATCGTTGTAAGTGCTGCACACTTAACTTCATAGGGGTGAGTGGATTTTTTATTTCGTGAGCTACTTGCTTAGCCATTTCTCTCCATGCACCTTCACGCTCGCTCTCTGCCATTTTATTGGCACTTTCTTCCAGTTTCGTAACCATCTTATTGTACTGCTTTACCAGGAGACCTATCTCATCGTCTCGGTTGTACACGATGAGTTCATTAGATCCCCGAAGTTCAGTTTTTGCTATTTTATCACGTATAAGCATTAGTGGTTTACTAATTTGCCTTGAGATAATGTATGCCAAGAATACACCGCCGAGTAGTAGCAAGAAGTAGATGTTTAGGATATTGACTACCAGATTAGAAATCTGCTTATTGAGCTCATCATTTTTGCCGAAAAAGGGAGTATTAACATAGCCAAGTATAGTATTTTTCCCATCAAATAGTGGCAAGTAAGCACTCAGGTAGTCCGAGCCTTCTAGCTCTTCTTGTATGAGTAATTGCGACGATTTATCTTGAGTTAGTTTTACAAATGCCTGCGGATTCATTTGCTCTCCGAGAATCTGTTGGTCGGTAAGGTAAGGTTTGGTACTACTTAGCAAAATCCCATTTACACTGTACAAATTTATGTCTACATTATACGTGCTACTTTCTTCATTTAGTATGAGCGTACGTTGTTCTTCGTTGTTTAATTTTCGCGCTAAGTTTACCTTGTTTTGGAGGGT
>CAJXIQ010000119.1 GCA_913054375.1 uncultured Bacteroidota bacterium | reverse complement strand
GGCGCTCAATTTTTCGGTTATTCCGTAACCTAGTGCTAGGGTGTAGCTTGTCGTAGGATTGGGCGTAAAGCCATCCCAACTCAGCCCATACTGCATGGCTATTCCAAATCTATTGGTGATATCATAGGTAAGTGGAATAAGAAATTCTGGGGCTACTTTTTGGCCATCTACTTTGCTGAAATCTCCTGATGCTAACTCTGGGATATACAGGTGCCCCAAGAAACCAATGCTCAGTTTGTCATTTTTATACAGATTAGATTTGAATCCAATGAAGGAAGTGGAGAAGCCACTGAAAGAGGTGTCTCTTCTATAATTCCCTATGTTGTCCGTGCACGATACTAAAGTCGGATTCGTTTGCACTTCAACGTTGGAATTGGAATTTGCCCAATTCAACCGCAATTCAACTCTTTCACTTAAGCCAAATCGTAATAAGGTTGTGTTAACGGTAATATTTCTATGCACTTCCGAAGTTCCACAAAAAATCTGTTTATCATTCTCTAAAATAAAACCCGTCTCTATCTGCAAGGCTCCTTTGGGCACTACATTTGGACTCTCGGTAAAATCTGGACGGTCTGTTTCTATCTGTGCTACGAGTGATGTACTCATTAAAAGCAACCCAATGACAAGGACGTTTTTCATGGTACAAAGTTATGCTTTTATACCCTCAAGCATAAATAAGAATGCAAAGTCTTTTGCGGTTTCTTTCAACGCTTCGAAACGTCCACTCGCTCCACCATGACCTGTTTCCATGTTGCAATCCATTACAAGGATATTATCGTCTGTTTTCATATCGCGTAGCTTAGCAAGCCATTTAGCAGGTTCCCAGTACTGCACTTGACTATCATGTAGGCCCGTAGTGATAAGCATATTGGGGTACTCCTTGGCCTCTACTTGATCATACGGTGAGTAGCTTTTGATATAGTGATAATACTCCTCCTCGTTTGGATTTCCCCATTCATCATACTCCCCTGTTGTAAGGGGTATTGTATCATCTAGCATAGTGGTGACTACATCTACAAATGGTACTTGTGCTATCACTCCATGCCATAACTCTGGGCGGTAGTTTATCACCGCACCCATAAGCAGTCCGCCGGCACTTCCTCCTTGTGCATATAATTTATCTGCACTCGTTATACCTTCAGCAATAAGGTAGTCTGCTGCATCTATGTAGTCAAAGAATGTATTCTTCTTATTCAGCAACTTTCCGTCATCATACCATTGCCTCCCCAAATCCTCTCCTCCACGTATGTGAGCAATCACATACACAAATCCTCTGTCTAGCAATGACAGCCTAATAGAGCTAAAATAAGGGTCTAATGAGTGCCCGTATGATCCGTATGCATAGAGCAAGGTAGGTCTATTTAATGGTGCAGCTTCCCCGTTTCTAGTCTCTCCACTTTGCTCTTTTTTATAGACCACACTTAATGGCACTTTAGTACCGTCTCTAGCCGTTGCCCACATGCGTTTGCTAGCATAGCTCCTTTCATCGTATCCCCCAAGCACCTCCTGTTGTTTAAGGAGTACTTTGTCCATGGTATTCATATCGTAATCGTAAACGCTACTCGGGGTAGTCATACTCGTATACCCGAAACGAAGCGTCGCCGTATTAAACTCTGGGTTGGTACTGCTCCAGCAATCGTATGTCTCAGAATCAAACTTCATATAGTGCTCATCTTGCGTCGTTTGATTGATAATCCGAATATGGTTTTGTCCATTTCTTCGTTCTTCAATCACCATATGATTTGCAAAGAGTTCTACCCCTTCTAGCAGTGTGTCTTCTCTATGTGCTATCACCTCTTTCCACTGATTACGATCGGTCTCTGTCTCATCGGTATACATTAATTTAAAATTAATGGCATCCCAATTGGTGACCACGTACCACCGGTCTTGGTAGTGCGTAATCCCATATTCTAATCCACGTATCCTTGGCTGAAAAAGCTTAAAAGCATCGTCTGGTTTATCTGCAAGAAGTATTTGATACTCTGATGTAATGCTCGCTCCACTACTTATTACTATATACTTCTGGCTTTTGCTTTTGTAGACGCCACAGTTGAAGGTGTCGTCCTGCTCTACATACCTTTCAGTATGTTTTTTGGTGCGAATATTATAGGACATTATCTTGTAACTGCGCAACGTTTTCTCGTCTTTGAGCGTGTAAAAGATGGTTTGATTATCTGCCGCCCAGGTAGCTCCACCAGTAGTCCCTTTGATTTCCATATCTAGCTTTTCCCCCGTCTTTAGATTTTTCAAGTATAGATTATAAATCCGTCTACTTACAGTGTCCTCCGCGTAAATGCACAGTTCATTATTGGGACTCACCGTATAGCTCCCCAATTGGTAATACGCGTGGTCTTTGGCCATTTCATTTACATTGAAGACGATCTCCTCTACACCCGCATCTTCCAACTTTCCCTCACCTGGCTTGCGGCAATAGATCGGGTATTCCCCCGTTTCCTCAAAACGTGTATAATACCAGTACCCATTCTTGCGAAATGGCACACTAGCGTCATCTTTTTTTATGCGTCCTACCATTTCCTCGTAGAGATCGTTCTGTAGTTTTTCGGTAGGCTTCAATACCCCTTTGGTGTACGCATTTTCGGCATTCAGATAGTCAATCACTTCCTTATTTTCCCTTTGATTGAGCCAAAAGTAGTCGTCTACTCTAGTATCCCCGTGTATCGTGAGTTCCTTTGGTACTTTTTTAGCTATAGGTGCTTGCATGGTACAATGATAGACGTATTGTGCAGTAGAATGAAAGAATAGTTGCGCTAAAATACATCACTAGCCCCTATGCGAAACGACACATTTTCAGCTTATCTTTGTTCCAACTTTTAGCAAGTGCTTCATTATACTACACACATACACTCCAGCGATGTCCAATGGGTCACTTTCATACATGGTGCCGGTGGCAGTAGCAGCATCTGGTATAAACAAGTACGTGCATTTCAAAAGCACTACAATGTGTTGCTCATAGACTTACGTGGACACGGAAAGTCTAAGAAGCCTATCTATGAAAAACTAAAACGCTACCGTTTTGATACTATAGGCGATGAAGTAATAGAAGTGCTGGATCATTTAGGAATAAAGGCTACTCACTGGGTTGGTATCTCCCTAGGCACTATTATAATACGTGAGATAACAGAGCGGTTTCCAAACCGTACTCTCAGTATGATAATGGGTGGCGCTATTATGAAAATGAATGCCCGAGGGCAAGTACTCATGCGTCTTGGGGTATTATTAAAATCGGTTGTGCCCTATCTACTACTCTACCGATTCTTTGCCCATATAATAATGCCAAAGAAGAGTCATAGAGAGAGCAGAAATCTGTTTATTGAAGAGGCTAAGAAGCTATACCAAAAGGAATTTAAACGTTGGTTTACGCTGGTAGCGGAGATTAATCCGTTACTGAAGTATTTTCGTTTCAAAGACGCGGGTATTCCTACCCTCTACATTATGGGCGAAGAGGACCACATGTTTTTGCCAAGCATTACAAAAATAGTGCAAGATCATAAAAGCTCAACGCTGCACGTAATCCCGGACTGTGGTCACGTAGTGAACGTAGAGCAACCCCATGTTTTTAATGAAGTGGTTGTAGGATTTTTGCGGTTATTATAACTCATTTATCATATGTAAACCTAATTACGCTATTGAGCTTACCGTTCTCCAACGTAGATTGATACACTATCGGTCTATTTTTACTGTCAAACTGGTAGGCCCCTTTGGCAGATTTATGTAAAACTCCTTTTTTATATTTGTTCACTGACCAGCCTGTAATATTCCCATGTCTATCATACGCTGTTTGCGAGTTATACCTTAACTTGCCCTTGTAATAGGACTTGTAGTCGTGGAAGAGTATCGTCTGGCCATCGCTCGCATACCTATTCGTATATTCACTTTCTTTGAAACCCTTTGTTTCATTGGTCCGTATTGTAGCAAGGCGTTTCTTAAATTTATTACGCTTCTCAACTGTTTTATATACTTCACCCTTTTCATCTACAGCCAGACTTACTTTGGTAAGCATACTGTCTTTGTCATACTCTCTGCTTACGCACAGTTTAGAGGTATCTTTATGCTTGACAGCCTCCACGCCCCTAGCATCACATTCAAAATTCCATACATACCGTACCTTGCCTTTGCCATCAGTGGCTGTAGTCCTCTTCTGTTGACCATTTGGATAATACTCATTATGCCAGGTATACTTTAGCTTTCCTTTTTTATAATGCTTGTCGTACGACGTATTGGTAATGCTATCTATCGGTTCACGAACCGTATATTCCAACGTATCTCCTTTACCATTCATTTTTACAAAATCATATAATCCAGGGTGGTCTTTATAGTAATTATTTTGCTGTACTTCTGTTGTTTCACCCTTCTTATTCTTCGATTCTAGTATATACATGTAGCCTTTATCATTATACTTATATACATGGGACCATTTGACTGGTTTACCTACTTTACCTCCACTTAGACTTATACACCTGCCTTTATCATCAAAACCAAAAGTACGGTACCGTCTTACTTTTTTGGCTTTACCGTTATCCTTAAATTTTTGCGTCTGAGTAGTATACTGCGTTATCCCTCTTTCCAGCACGTAGTCTGATTGTTTGGAATAAGCTACTGGTAGCTGCAAGGTATAGGGCCTATAGCTAAATGTAGTATACCTCTTCCAGTATAATTGATCATTGGGAGAAACGCTCTGAGCATACATGGTATAACTCAAGCTTGTAAGAAAAATAAGGATGGTAGTACGCATTGTATTGGGAGATAATGTGAGTTTCATGTTTCGGATAACGGAACTTTTCGCCGTAATATTGCACGGTGAGCACAGCTGTATATATGATACCCAATTTTATTGGTGAATTTGATAAAGAGTACCTACCCAAGCGTACCATAGAAGAGACGTATAAAATCACCCATTTCATAGTAGAAAAAGAGAAAACTGCTCGTGCGTTTCTTAAAGCCATACAGCATCCTACGCACCAAAACGATTTTGTATTTGTAGAGCTAGATAAGCATAATAACTACGTGGGATTTAAGCTATTTTTTCATGAGCATATCGACAAGCACTCCATCGGAGTTCTCTCAGAGGCAGGATTACCCGCCATAGCAGATCCCGGTAGCGAAGTGGCCAAATATGCGCATACCAAAGGAGTTCCAGTGGTGCCATTGGCAGGTAGCTCTTCGCTCTTCCTTGCCCTTATGGCGAGTGGGTTCAATGGTCAGAATTTTAAATTCAATGGATACCTTCCTCTCGACACTCGCGAGCGAGTAAAAGCCTTGAAGGAAATGGAGAATCGCTCGCGTAAGGCGTCCCAAATTTTTATGGAAGCTCCATACCGAAACAATCCATTTTTAGAATTTTTAATCAAAAATCTACAAAACGACACCAAACTATGTGTGGCTGTAGATCTCGAAAAAGAAGGCAAAGAAACCATTATATCTAAACCCGTATCTCAATGGAAACCGCGTGAAATAGAGCTACACAAGAAGCCTACTATTTTTATCATAGAAGGGTAAATCACTTCTTATATACAAACCGTATGTTGTATACTACCTACCCAATAAAGCAGTACCTTTGCACCTGCATAACCAAAAAGTAATGAAACGCATCAATCAGTACAAAAAGCTATTCAATGTAGAGGGAGACATAGACCTTACAGAGCTAAAAAAATCATACCGAAACTTAGTAAAAGAGTGGCACCCCGATAAGCATACTGCTGACGATACCAGAAAAGAAGAAGCAGAAGAAATGAGCCGCCAGATTACAGACGGCTATGCATTCTTACAAAGTATAGCTCCTGACAACATAGCCAAAGGGCTTGAAGAATATACCAATACCATAGAAAATGCTTTCATTGATGATATGCAGCATAAGAGCATGCTCTTGGAAATATCATTTACCGATGGATCTACCTACGAATACTTTGGGGTGAACAAGACCTTGTTTTCTAAGCTCGTAAATGCAGACAAAATGCAGCGTTTTGCTCGTAGAAACATTTTTACTTCTTTCACTTACCGCAAGTCTAAAAAGACTGTAGAAGCAGAATAATACTTTCTAAATAAGTTA
>CAJXIQ010000118.1 GCA_913054375.1 uncultured Bacteroidota bacterium | reverse complement strand
GCTTACTTTTTCGCCTTTGTGGCCAGCTAGAGCCGTTTGAAGTTCATCGTAGTAGTATGCAGGTGCACCCTCTACAGATATTGGAATATCTCCTTTTTGAAAACCACCTGCTATAGCGGCATCCGTAACCGCAGTGTCTATCTGAGCAACCGTTCTGTAGCTAAAAAGACGCTGTCCTTTGCTCTCCAACAATGCTTTGCTCAGTTCTGGCGATATCTGGATAGATATTGTCTCTCCATTTCTATCTACTTCAAAAACCAAAGAATCACTTTTAAGTACTATTGCTGGGTTTGCATAGTCTCTAAACTTTTCTCTTTTCTCTCCATTTACAGTCAGTAATTTATCTCCAGACTCAAAGCCCGCTTTTGCACCAAAATCTGTAACCACAATGCCATGGGCATCGTTTACTGCTTTCGCTGGCAACCATGTATCGCCATAATGCCAAAGCGCTAAAGAAAATATTAGAATTCCGAGTACAAAGTTTACAGTTACACCACCCACCATAACGATGAGCCTTTGCCAGGCTGGCTTGCTTCTAAATTCATGATCCTCTGGTTCAGAACCCAATTGATTTTGGTCTAAACTCTCATCAATCATCCCACTTATTTTCACATAACCACCGAGGGGCAACCATCCTATACCCCATTCAGTGTCGCCTATTTTTGTACTAAACAGCTTAGTACCCCATGCGTCGAAAAATATGAAGAATTTTTCTACACGAATACCGAAACTTCGTGCTGCTATGTAGTGTCCCCACTCGTGAAGTGATACTAGTATTGCTAAAGCCAAAATAAGTTGGCCAGCCATTATTAATGTTCCCATTGATTACTCTTTTTAAATTTGAAAATAAGTGTGCGAAAATAGCTTTTTATGGCAGAATGATGCGGTCCTAATCTTACTTATGGACAAAGGCAATTAATTCTAAGGTAAAGCTACTAAATGATTATCCCTTTAGTACGAAACTAGTACTGCCTACATGTTTTATTGGCACATCTTCTTTTTCTAGTGTTACCTCCCACACATCGGCATCAGACAAAGGCTTGAGTTCGTTCCAAAGAGCTTTGCAGCACGTTTCTATGAGTTTGTACTCTCTCCTCATCACTGTGGTAATCACGGTATGAATATCTTCATAGTTCACTGTATTCTCTATATCTTCAAGTTGGTCTGATATACTATTGTACGAAAAGATGCGAACTGAAATGCTATACATACCTCCTATTTTTCGTTCCGTTTCATACCATCCATGATTTGCTTTTACTCTGACCTTATTAATACTCAGTATTGTTTCTAAACTCTCTTGCATGTCGTGTCTTATGTTGGGTAATAATTTTACATTTGCAAAGTTAGCAGAGATAATAGATGACTACGCAAGAATTAAACGAATTAAAGGAAGCAAAAAAAGGAAAGGACACTTTTGACCATCCAGATTTTTACAATATCGATGATCTACTATCTGAAGAGCACAAGATGGTTAGAGATAGCGTTCGCTCATATGTAAAGCGTGAACTGTCTCCTATCATAGAAGAATGTGCCCAGAACAACTACTTTCCAAGTCACATAGTCAAGCAACTGGGAGAGGTCGGTTGCTTTGGTCCACAAATACCGGCAGAGTACGGTGGTGGTGGCCTTGACTACATAAGTTACGGTATTGCTATGCAAGAGTTAGAAAGATGCGATAGTGGCATACGTTCTACGGCAAGTGTACAAGGATCTCTTGTGATGTACCCCATCCATAAGTTTGGCAGTGAAGAACAGAAAAGGAAATTTTTACCAAAGCTAGGTAATGGTGATATGCTAGGTTGTTTTGGCCTAACAGAGCCAGATCATGGTAGTAATCCGAATGGGATGACAACCAACTATAAAGAAGATGGTGATGACATTATTCTGAATGGAGCCAAACTATGGATAAGTAACTCACCGCAAGCAGACGTAGCAGTTGTGTGGGCAAAGGACCCTGCAGGCATCGTGCGTGGAGTCATTGTTGAACGTGGAATGGAAGGGTTTACTACACCCGAGACACATGGCAAATGGAGTTTACGAGCAAGTATCACTGGAGAGCTTGTTTTTGATAATGTTAGAATACCCAAAACGAATATCTTACCCGGTGTACAAGGGCTCAAAGGACCACTTACTTGTCTTAACTCTGCTCGTTATGGTATCAGTTGGGGAGCTATTGGCGCTGCAATGGATTGCTACGAAAGTGCAAAAAAATATGCCGCACAGCGGCAACAATTTGGCAAGCCAATAGGCGGATTCCAGTTACAACAGAAAAAACTAGCTGAGATGCTGACGGAAATTACAAAAGCACAACTGGTATGCTGGAGACTTGGCACACTGATGAACGACGGTAAGGCTACTCCTGCTCAGATATCTCTTGCAAAAAGAAACAATGTAGAAATAGCCATGAATATAGCTCGAGAAGCTCGACAAATGCATGGTGGAATGGGAATCACAGGTGAGTATCCCATGATGAGACATATAATGAACCTAGAAAGTGTGGTAACCTATGAGGGTACCCATGACATACATTTGCTCATATTGGGTATGGAAATAACAGGAGAAAATGCATTTGTCTAAAGGTCTCTTCTTAGGCCTACTAAGCATAGTATTAGGTTGCGCTCCTCTTAACAGAAACACTATTCCAAAAAGCTATGATGTAACACCTGTATTGCTGTACGCAACATCAGCCAAACAAGCAGATAGTATTGGTTTTAATATAGTACAAGGTATAGCAGAATTATTATACCCTAGAATATTAACTGGGGATATTCCGCTTTGGGAGCACAGCAGCAAAAAACTTATAGTAGGGCCAACTCAAATGCAGAAAATGGAAAAAAGAGCCGCTCGTCCTTTTGTGAGTGGCACAGATATATTTATCCATGAATATTGGCAATTATTCAAACGAAACTTTGACTTTGTAGTCAAAGGCATTTCTTTTATTGGTTCTGAAAAAGACGGTACTATTATTAACTATGGATTTATAGATGGTCCAGATATAATAAGTCTACTCAAATCGGAACATATTGCTACAAATGCCAGCGGTCCTGCTAGGTTAACCTATTGGGACGCATTGCACAGCAATACATTTAGATTCAATCTTGTGCAGTTCGGGGCTCATGATTTCAAAAAAAATCCAAGAATGTCTCCTGCACTACAATATCAAGCCTTGCATGATGAGCGGATATTTAGGGAGTTTTATGCTCTAGAAAACACCAAGCAAATAACGTATCGTGTGCTTTCCCCCAGAATAAACTCAAACAATGAAAATTTGGCATTTTATACTGCTATAGAAAAGTATGTCAATGCAAATAAACAAACCATCCTCAATGCGGGAGGAGATGCTTATTTTTCTCACATATTGCTCAAGCGTTGGGTAGTTGAAAACATTACTGTAAAAGAGAGTTGGAGTAAATACAAAGACTTACCTCTACAAAACCTAGATGAATTAGTTTTATTCATTGACAAGCACGCAATAACCTTGACAGCGGAGCAGCTTACAGAAATGGCAGTACAGGTAAATTTACAAGGATTAGAAGAGTACTTAAGCGAGAAGCGCTTTGATTTTTTACTAGAACAAATAAACAACCAAGAAATACAACCACAAAAATCTGAGCTATTCTACAAAGCATTACTCAGTAAACCATGGAATAAAATCAATTATTAAATGACAAAAATAAAATTTGGAACAGACGGCTGGAGAGCAATAATAGCTCAGGAGTATACTACAGATAACGTGGCTCGTGTAGCCTATGCCACTGCACTATGGATAAAAGAACGCGGCGATAACCACACTGCTGTGGTAGGGCACGATTGTCGCTTTGGCGGCAGACTTTTTACAGAAGTTACTATCTCCGTACTTATATCTCAGGGTATCAAGGTATATACCTCAGAAAACTTTGTTTCCACACCAATGGTGTCCCTTTCATCTCTCAATCACAATGCATATGCAGGTATAGTTATCACTGCGAGTCATAACCCACCAAGTTACAACGGTTATAAAATAAAAGCTCATTACGGGGGACCAGCAATACAGTCTGAGATAGATGCTGTGGAAGCCAAAATACCCGATACCTATGAGTATGTTACGCACCCATTTGCAGAGCTTATGAAAAGTGATATGGTAGAAATTATTGACATGGAACAGGAATATATAGACCATGTGTATGCTAATTTTGATATAGAAGGAATACGCAAAAGTGGTATAAAACTTGGCTACGATGCGATGTATGGAGCAGGTATGAATGTAGTACGCCGTTTGCTTCCCGAGGCTACTCTGCTGCATGCAGATTACAATCCCAGTTTTATGGGACAAGCTCCAGAACCCATAGCGCGAAACTTAAAACCATTTTCACAACTTATAGCTTCTTCAGATATTGACTGTGGGCTTGCCACAGATGGAGATGCTGATAGAATTGGATTATTCAATGCCAAAGGTGAATTTGTTGATTCACACCATATCATACTCCTACTTATCAGATATTTAGTAGAATACAAAGGTGAAACAGGTTGTGTATACTCCAGCTTTAGCTGTACCTCTAAAATAAAGAATCTGTGTGACCACTATGGCATAGAAAACCAAGTGACTAAAATAGGATTCAAGTACATCTGTAAAGAGATGATAGAGAACCAAAGTCTACTGGGAGGAGAAGAGAGTGGCGGTATTGCAGTAAGCACACACATACCCGAGCGCGACGGCATATGGATGGGACTTATCATATGGGAGTATATGGCCAAAGCGGGTAAAAGCCTTGATGAGTTGATACAAGAAATATACGATATGATAGGATCATTTGCAATGGATAGATACGATCTACGTATGCCAGAAGAACAAAAACTATCTATCATAGAAAAATGCAAGAAAGGTGATTACGCTAGTTTTGGAGAGTATGACGTAAACGGTAGAGAGACTATAGATGGTTACAAATTTGTATTGAGCGATGACAGCTGGGTAATGATACGCCCAAGCGGTACAGAGCCATTACTACGGGTATATGCCCAAGCAGCAACAGCAGAAGAAACCACAGCCATACTCGATGCTACAAAAGCCACCATATTGGCATAAAATTACCCTTGTCTGTGCTCTTTGGAGCATAGCGATATGTAGTAGCGCACAAGATACTACAGTCATTAATTACCGCCTACGAAAACAGATAGTAGTAGGTGGTAATGCTGTAGCATACACCTCTCTAATGACAGGTCTGTACGGTCTTTGGTACAAAGACTACCCTTTTCAAAAATTTCATTTCTTCAATGACAACGCTCAATGGATGCAAATGGATAAAGTAGGTCATTCATTCTCTTGCTACTATGAAGGTGTAGCTGGTATAGAAATGATGAAATGGGCAGGGTATTCTAAAAAACAATACTCACTAATAGGCGGTTCCTATGGTTTTTTCATACAAACAGGAGTTGAAGTATTTGATGGTTTCTCTGCAGGATGGGGAGCTAGCGTCGGAGATATAGCAGCCAATGCTTTGGGTGCAGGGTTGGCCATATCACAAAGTATGGCCTGGGACGAGCAGCGTGTAGGAATAAAATATGCGTACTCTGCTTCACCGTATGCACAAATAAGACCCAATGTTCTTGGCAGCAATTTACCCGAGCGAATACTTAAAGATTATAACGGACAAACCTACTGGCTGAGTGTAAACATAAACTCATTTCTGCAAAAAAGCACGCACTGGCCAGAGTGGCTCAATATAGCAGCAGGATATGGTGTAGATGGTATCATTGGAGGTAGAGACAACACATTTATGCGAGGAGGTGTCGCGTATGATTATACCGCTACTTATAAACGTAGCCGACAATTTTATCTCTCCCCAGACATAGACCTAACCAAACTGAAAATCAAGCGAAAAGGAATACGTACTCTGCTTGTTATAGCCAACTCTATCAAGATACCAATGCCTACTCTAGAATACCACTCCAATGAAGGTATGAGAGCACATTGGATACATTTTTAGTGTTTGGGAGGCAAAATAAAATTGCTAAATGAGCGCTTAGATATGGATTCGATTAGCTACAACTTTCTCAAGTCTCCGCCATGCTTCTTGCCCCGACTCTCAAAAACCA
>CAJXIQ010000117.1 GCA_913054375.1 uncultured Bacteroidota bacterium | reverse complement strand
AGCTCTATTGGGATGCTACTAATTTCAAACCAACTTCACAAAATCCATTTGTGAATACAGATGCAAAACACGATTTCAATGTTGGCTATGATTTGAACCACAGTAGCCCAGCATTGCGTCAGTACATTAAACAAACTATGGAGTATTGGCTATCGGAATATAAACTAGACGGTTTTCGTTTTGACCTAAGCAAAGGATTTACACAAAAAAATACGCTTGGTAATGTAGGAGCATGGGGACAGTATGACCTCGACAGAGTAAATAATATAAAACGGATATACAATGAAGTAAAAGCTGCAAACCCAAGTGCCTATGTCATTCTTGAGCATTTTGCAGACAACTCAGAGGAAAAAGAATTGGCCAACTACGGCTGTATGTTTTGGGGAAACCTCACCAGAGAAGCATCTGAGGCAGCAATGGGATACACCAGTAATTTTAATGGTGCACATCACAGTAGCAAAGGGTGGAGCAACGCAAAGAACCTTGCATACGCAGAGAGCCATGATGAGGAGCGTATGATGTATAAAAGCTTGCAGTTTGGCAATAGCAGCGGAGGATATTCTACTAAAGATATCAATACTGCCCTAGACCGGAACGAGTTGGTTTGGGTAGTGTTTAGTGCTATACCTGGGCCTAAAATGATGTGGCAATTTCAAGAGTTGGGCTACGATTTCTCCATAGACAATAATGGCAGGACAGGGAATAAACCTATTCGCTGGGATTACAATCAAGCAACCAATAGACGAGATGTATACAACGTATGTGCCGAGATGAATAAACTGAAGACAACCTATCCTGCTTTTGCTGGAGCAGATTTTGGATTAGATTTAGGTGGCAAAGGCAAGCGAGTGCATCTCTCTCATCCCGACCAAAATTTTGTGGTATTGGGCAACTTTGACGTGGTAGGTATGAATATGGTAGCAGATTTCCAAAATATAGGAATGTGGTACGCCTATTTCTCGGGTGATAGTATGCAAGTGACCGACACTAAAATGACCGTCAATTTGGCTGCTGGCCAATATGAGGTATGGACAGATAAACGTATCAAAGCCGGACAGCGTATTGGTTCTGTTGACGCGTATAACGTGGGATTAAGTGTCTATCCTCATCCTATGCAAAATAATGTACACGTAAGCTTAAGCGTTGGGAATGCTACTCAATATGAGGTTTTAAATACTAGCGGTCAGGTAATCTTGTCTCAGTATCTACCCAACGTAAAAGACTTTTCTATAAACACGCGTGAGCTTAGCAACAGCATATACTACTTGCGAGTAACCACAACAACAGGCCTGGTAACGTATAAGTTGGTGAAGTAATTTTTACAGTGAATACAACAGTAAAGGCTTCCAAAAAATAGCTACTTGTAGCTATTTTACATCTCTTATTTAATTTTTAATATTGGCGCTTCGTTTGGTAAAAAGCGATCTCCATTCTCACTAAGCGAAATTTTGTACCAATGAAGACGTCTCATAGAGTTGTTTCCATTGCGTTTGCTACAGAGTGACTCACTGTAAGCATCGCTAAATACAGACCTATTTAAACATATTGAATATGAAAAACTTTACAAATATCTACCCTCAAAGTAAGACGCTAAAATTTGAACTAAGGCCTTATGGAGCAACACTTGACAATATTCACAAAAGTGGGCTAATAGACCAAGATGAAACCCTCAAGGCAGACTATCATGCTGTAAAAAAGATGATCGATGAATACCATAAGGTAGTAATTGATGAAAGTTTGACTAACTTTAAACTGACGGATTTGCCAGCGTATGAAGAGCTGTATTATAAAAGTAGAACGGAAGTCGAAGATAAAGAATTTGAAATAGTTCAATCGAATTTAAGAAAGCAGATACACAAAGCATTTAGTGAAAACAAACGTTTTAAAAGTATTTTCAAAAAAGAGCTAATACAAAAAGACTTGCCTGCTTTCGTAAAAAAGGAAGAGGAACGAGAACAGATTAGTCGGTTTTATCACTTTACTACATACTTCACTGGATTCCATGAAAACAGAAAAAATATATACACTGCAGAAGCTAAAGCTACATCAGTATGCAATCGACTAATACATGAGAACCTCCCAAAATTTTTAGACAATAGAAAAACCTACTTAAATTATATATCAAACTTTATTGATTTAGACCTGTCGCAAGTAGAAGAAGACCTGCAGGAAGTACTCGGAGACATTACGGTTGATGATTTGTTTAGTTTAGATTCTTTTAATCATACACTTACACAGCGAGATATAGATATATACAACTTAGCACTCTGTGGTAGAAGCATAGAAGGAGAAAAAAAAATACAAGGAATTAATGAATGTATAAATATATACCGCCAAAAGAATCGACTAAAAGCGCGGCAATTACCAAACATAAAACCCTTGTATAAGCAAATACTTAGCGAAAGCAAAAGCGGGTCTTTCCTATTGGATAAATTTGAAAAAGACGAAGACCTTTTTGATAGTCTACGTAATTTTTATCACTGTTTGAATAGTTTCAACTATAAAGGGGAACAAGATAAAAGCACATTTATAGAACTTATGACTCTATTTGGCCGGTTTTCAGAATCGGATATGACGAGGGTCTATTTGAGGAATGATGCTTCTTTGTCTAGATTATCTAAAAAATTATTTGGCGACTGGTCACTTATTGTTTCTGCATTGAAATATTACTATGATGCAGAGGCAAATCCCCTAATGGGGAAAAAAGCAACGAACAAGTACATCAAAGAAAAAGAAAATTGGCTTAATAAATCCAGTAATTTCAGCATCGACGTTATAAATAAGAGCCTATTGAGGTATGGTACGATAAACGAAACGGTGAACTCCCAGTTTACTGATGATATGATATTCGAGCATTTTTCTTCTTTTATGATTGAAGAAAAGAATTTACTCAATACTGTTGCCGAAAATTTTATGCTAGTATCTGAGGTAGTTAGTCGTGGCTCGCTAGATAAAAATCAGAACAAAAAGAAAACAGAAGTAAAGACAATAAAGACATTTTTGGATACTGTTTTGGATTTACTCCATTTTATAAAACCACTATCTGTTCAATACGTGGGTGCAGAAAAAGACGAAGGATTTTATAGTGATTTTGATGTATTGTATGACCAGTTGAGTCAGGTGATACCCGTGTATAACAAAACACGCTACTATCTAACTAAGAAGCCATATTCAATGGAAAAATTCAAGATGAATTTTAAAAATAACACTTTGTTAGATGGATGGGATGTGAACAAAGAGACAGCTAATAAAGGTATTCTGTTACAAAAAGAAGGACTGTTTTACCTGGCTATTATGAATAAAGATCACAGTAAGTCTTTTTATAATATCATGGATACTGGAGATACTACGGGATACCAGAAAATGAACTATAAATTGCTCCCAGGCCCCAATAAAATGCTGCCTAAAGTCTTTTTTGGGGTAAAGAATTTAAACTTTTTTAATCCTTCAGATGAGGTGCTTCGAATACGAAATACTTCTTCGCACTCTAAAAATGGAAATCCACAAGAAGGGTTTGAAAAAGCAGACTTTAGCCTCAGTGATTGCCACAGTCTTATTGATTTTTTCAAAGCAAGCCTTAACAAACACACGGATTGGAAAAAATTTGCATTCGATTTTTCGCCAACCCAGTCATACAATGACATTAGCGAATTTTATAGAGAAGTAGAAAATCAAGGCTATAAAATAACCTATACCAATATTAGTGATGCGTACATTCATGAATTGGTAAAAGAGGGCAAGATTTATTTCTTTCAAATTTACAATAAAGACTTTTCGCCATTCAGTAAAGGCAAGCCCAATTTGCATACCTTGTACTGGAGAGCACTCTTTGATGAAAAAAATCTAGCAGATGTAGTGTACAAACTCAATGGACAGGCAGAAGTTTTTTATCGAAAAAAATCGATAGAATACTCAGAAGAAAAATGGATCCAAGGGCATCATCACGAACAACTCAAAGACGGGTTCGCATACCCCATAATAAAGGACAAGCGATTTGCTTTCGACAAATTTCAGTTTCATGTACCCATTACTATGAATTTTAAAGCATTGGGAGCCCCAGTGATCAATATGAAAGTACGAGAATACTTAAAGACGAATCCTGATGTAAAAATAATAGGACTAGATAGAGGAGAGCGGCACTTACTCTATCTTACGCTAATAGACCAAAACGGAAATATAGAAGAGCAATACAGCCTAAATGAGATAGTGAATAGCTACAACGGCAAAGTATACAAAAAGGACTATCAACAATTGCTGCACGTAAAAGAAGGAGACAGAAAAAAAGCAAAAAAAAACTGGGAAACGATAGAGGCGATAAAGGAATTGAAAGAGGGCTACCTATCGCATGTAGTTCACAAAATAGTCAATATGATGGTAGAGCACAATGCCATAGTGGTGATGGAAGATCTTAATTTTGGTTTCAAACGCGGAAGGTTTCATATAGAGAAACAGATATATCAAAAATTTGAAAAAATGCTGATAGACAAGCTCAACTACTTGGTACTAAAAGATACCCAAGACCCCAAAACACCTACAGGCTTGCTGAACGCACTGCAACTGAGCAACAAGTTTGAGAGTTTTCAGAAGCTTGGTAAGCAGAGCGGGTTCATATTCTATCTGCCTGCATACCTCACTAGTAAGATAGATCCTACTACGGGTTTTGTAAACCAACTGCGAATAAAATACGATAGTATAGTTAAGTCACAGGCGTACTATCGACAATTTGATACTATCGTATATAATAATACCTCAGATTGGTTTGAATTTAGTTTTCGGTACGTGAATTTTGCCAATACCACACCCAGCGCACGCAAAATTCCGTGGACTATATGCACTACACACCATCCCCGCTACGCATGGAATATAAACAGTAATGTGGGCAATGGGGGCACAGAAGAGTACAACGTTACTAAGGAGCTAAAGAAATTGTTCGATCAGCATAAAATTGCTTATGAAGAAGGTACAGATCTGATTGAGAGTATAGCCAGCAATACAGCGGTTGATTTTTTTAAACGGCTAAATAAACTACTCTATATAACTGCCTCACTGCGTCACAACAATGGCAAAAAGGGAAAAGAGGAACACGATTTTATTCTATCGCCAGTAGCAAATAGTGAGGGTGGGTTTTTTAACTCACTAGAGGCAGATGAAACACAACCTGAGAATGCAGACGCCAATGGAGCATATCACATTGCCTTAAAAGGTCTCTGGGCATTGCAGTCTATTCGTAAAACAGATACCGATAGATTGTCTAAATTAAATTTAGCAGTAAGCAATGAAGAATGGCTCAATTTTGCACAAGCAAAACAGTATAGAAGTCAAAATTCGTCATAGAGAACAATGGAAAACTATATACCTATTGCGGAGTATACCATCGTTTCTTTTATCAGCGAAAATCATTGGTGTGCTATATAGTAGAGCCATTTAGGTGTATCATAGATAGGAAAATCAGAACAGCGTATAACCTTGGACAGATACATGCAGAGGATTTTGAAGAATACAATGGAAAATGGACCTTATCCTATAAAAATAATTAATCTCATGTAGCAATGCTCACACAAGCTATACTAGACGAAAAAGACGGGATATTTCTGTTTGTAAAGTAGTACTACCGTTCGTTCATGAATGATAAACCTACCGCAGATTATCCAACATTTAAACTAATAGACTAAAATGCTACTTGTATTATACGACATAAGCGACGATAGGCTACGTACACGGTTTTCCAAATTCTTAAAAAAATTTGGCTACAGATTGAAACATTCTCTTTTTGAAATTAAAAACTGATGTAGATCTTCAATTGTATTATGGACAAGAGATCCAAAAAACATAGTTTGACTTCTTGATGGTATAAACCCATACTTTCTAAATATCATATATTGTCTTGGACATCTCTCATAAGCTAAAAAGTCAGCTGTATATGAATAAGCTTTTGTTAATGCAGATGGTTTTACTTTATCAATCTTGAGGGTATTTATATCAAAACTTTGCATGTCTTGTGCTTTAGTTTCAAATAGTGTATTGTTTATGTATGAAACAATATCTCTGCCTTTTTTTGACTTTACAGGTTTTAGCTTAGGTAAAATTAGAAGCTTTTCTGCTCTTGATAAACCTACATAAAAAATTCTCATTAAATCAAATCTTCCAATCTTATCCAGAGGTTCTCCTTCAACTTCTTTTAAATTTCGTATAATTACTTCT
>CAJXIQ010000116.1 GCA_913054375.1 uncultured Bacteroidota bacterium | reverse complement strand
GGGTTGGGCTGTTCGCCCATTAAAGTGGCACGCGAGCTGGGTTCAGAACGTCGTGAGACAGTTCGGTCTCTATCTGTTGTGGGCGTTAGAAATTTGAGAGGATCTGACTTTAGTACGAGAGGACCGAGTTGGACACACCTCTGGTGTATCTGTTGTGCCGCCAGGTGCAGTGCAGAGTAGCTACGTGTGGATCAGATAAGTGCTGAAAGCATCTAAGCACGAAACTGACCTCAAGATGAGATTTCTTTTAAAGGTCGTTAAAGACGATGACGTTGATAGGCTATAGGTGTAAAGGCAGTAATGTCATAGCCAAGTAGTACTAATTACCTGTAGACTTACCATTTTATTTTATTATAGAACTTTAGTTTTTATTTTACTTCCAATTTTTGTCATAGTTATGATTTCAAATCAATGAAACATACCTTAAGATTTTAAGGTGGTTATTTCGTTGGGGTACACCTCTTCCCATTCCGAACAGAGAAGTTAAGTCCAACTGAGCCGATGATACTTGGGTAATACCTGGGAAAGTAGGTCGCCGCCACTATATTTGAAGCCTCTTCACTAACGTGAAGGGGCTTTTTTTGTGCTCTGATTTTGGAAGAATCGATAGGTTATACCTATACAACGCTGCATACTAGCAGCACCTCCTATGCTCCATAATAAGCGTATACCTCAGTCGGATCTCCTGGGTTCACGTTGGGATAGGATGTGAATATCAAGGAAGGTTGTGTGGCTAAACTTATTGTTGAAGTGTAGCACAAAAAAGATTAGGCGTAAATGCGTACGTTATGATTCAAGCAGACCTATCCACTTAAATTCATACTCTTTTTCTGGTTCAGCCATGCGATCTGTAACTCTCTGGAGTCTTCCAGATAGAGCCATTAAGTAGTCGCGCGCTTTTTCTCCAGCTTCATTTAGGTCTGTTATGTGCTCTATTTTCCACTCACTTACAAGGGAAGAAAGGATATCGATGTAATCTTGTGCGGTGTACACTTTCGTACGTTGAGCCGCATCACTAAAATGACTCCATAGCTCACCCACTTTGTCTCCACTTTGTCTCATAAAATGTGCTGGCATAACAATTTTACGTCGCATCATATCCTCAAACGCTGTCATCATTTGACTTGGGTCTAGTTCAAATATGCGTTGTACGAACGCAGAGTATGCTGTTGCGTGTCTTGCTTCGTCTGCGGCTATAATTCCATTGATTTTAGCCAATAAAGAGTTGCCGGTTTTTTTAACTAAAGTGGCCACCCTTCTGTGGGAGATATTAGTGGCAAGCTCTTGAAAACTTGTATATACAAAGTTTTTGTAGGGATCTGTTCCTGTACCGATGTCAAATCCATCGTTTATTAGATGTTGTGTAGAAATTTCCATTTCTCGCATATCAACTCTTCCACACAGGTATAAATATTTGTTGAGTAAATCTCCATGACGATTTTCTTCTGCAGTCCATCCACGTACCCATTTGCTCCATCCGTTTGGTTCACCTTTGTTGTACTGTTGGTTTACTCCTTCTACGTCCATTAACCAGGTTTCGTATGTCGGCAATGCTTCTTCTGTAATGGTATCGCCTATTAAGACTGTAAGCAGGTCATAGTCCATTTCTTTTGCAAGCTCTTGTATCTCTTTAACTTCATTAAAGAACTCCGGATCGCGTGAGTCGGGAAGGAGATCTGCTGGTTGCCAATTGGATTCTATTGGCTTAAGGTATTTATCTAAAAGGTCATCCATCGACTTACCAATGGTAGACATTACTTCGAGGCGTAAATCGTGTAAACTCATATGTTGGATACGAATTTAATGTATTGCAGGTGTAAGATACCATATTTTCTTATTTGCATGGATTATAAAATAGAATCGGAGGCTACGAATATGGTTATCTTTGTGGTATCAATGAAGTTCGAAGAGTATCGTTTATCACAAGAGGTAAAGAGAAATCTGGAGGAAATGGGTTTCAAAAGGCCTACGGATATTCAGTTTAAGTGTTTGCCGCATATACAGCGGGGTGAGGATTTGTTAGCTATTGCTCAAACAGGAACAGGTAAAACCGCAGCATTTGCGATTCCTATTATAGATAAGATTCAAAGTATTCAGTATAAAGCTTTTGTCAAAGAAAGCGTTGTACGCGCGGTGGTGATGGCACCTACACGGGAATTGGCGCAACAAATCACGAAAGTGTTCAATCAGATTGGTAAAAACACAAAGGTAAAAGCACTTTGCGTCTATGGTGGAGTAGAACAAGATCATCAGATTAATAAGTTGCTGGAAGGGATGGATATCATTGTTAGTACGCCGGGTCGCTTATTTGATTTAGTGAGTCAGGGTTATCTTAAGCTTGATAAAGTAGAGATACTTGTACTTGATGAGGCAGACCATATGTTGGATTTAGGGTTTGCCAAAGACATTGAGGATTTAGTAAAGAAAATACCAGGACGACGCCAAACATTATTCTTCTCAGCGACAATAAGCAAGAAGATAAAGCAGCAGGCATACAAGATGGTTAGTAGCAAGGCTATTCGGATTCAGATATCTCCAAAAGATCCTGTAAGTAAAAATGTAAATCATCAGATTATATATGTGGAGATGGACGATAAACGTTTTTTCTTGCAACGTTTAATTAATGAAAATGAGGGATTAAAGTTTATTGTTTTTGTGCGAACCAAGGTACGCGCTGAGCGCGTGAAAGCTGCAATGGAGCGTGTAGGTATAGATACCCTAACGTTGCATGGTGATGTGGAGCAAAGTGATAGAGAAATACACTTGCAAGCCTTTAGAACGAATGCGTGTAAAATATTGATTGCAACGGACGTATCTGCCCGTGGAATAGATGTAGAAGGGGTTGATTTTGTTATAAACTACGATGTGCCTGAGGTAGCAGAAAACTACGTGCATAGGGTGGGTAGAACGGGCAGGGGAAGAGCAAAGGGGAAAGCAATTACTTTCTGTGCCAAGGAAGAAAAACCACTCGTTGTAGCAATAGAGGAATATACTACAGTAGGTATAACTAGAGCGACGGTTACTAAATCGGAGTACAGTGATACTGTAGAGTTGGCCGACGATGGAAAAGACGATTGGAAATCTCTGATGAAGCTTGTACCGAAAAAGAAAGGAAAGCGGAGGTAGTCCTAAAAGTATTGCTGGGATTGGCTACCAAAAAAAAGAGGCTTTGAACATTGTTCAAAGCCTCTTTTTTAATTTCTCGTTGTTTGAGAATTTTAAGGTCCAACATCGTGGTTGGCAGATTCCAATACGTATGGATGATTTATGGGGTACATATTAGCTTTACTCAATGAATTGAGTACAACATACATAAATATACCTGCAAAGGCTACAGTCGTTCCTATTTCAAGCATTCCTATTCCTGCTTTGTCTCCTACTGTACCGGGCATAATGAGTAAGTAGGTATCTACCCAGTGTCCAACAAGTATTACAGCAGCGGCTGTAAGTAATACCTTCGGCGAACGCTTAGCATTTCTCATCATAAGCACAAGGAATGGAGCTAAGAAGCACATAAAGATGTTTATTGCAAATAGGGTTTTGTAACCACCCTCTAGCCTAGCGGCAAAATATACAGTCTCTTCTGGGAGGTTGGTATACCAAATAAGTAGCCATTGACTCAAGAAGATGTATCCCCAGAATACGCAGAATGCAAACATAAATTTACCTAAATCGTGGACCACTTCGTCGGATACCATTTCCATATACCCCTTGGCCTTGAGGTATTGAACAATAACCATCATAACAGATAATCCTGTTACGAAAGAGATTGCAAAATTGTATACCGAGAACATAGTGGAGTACCAGTGTGCATCTATACTCATGATGATTAACCATGATAGAGCTGAGAAAGTAAACGCGAAAAAGAAAATAAAGAATGCAGACCACTTAGTAGAGCTTTTGAACATACTAAGTCCTTCATCTTTGTCTTCTGATATGCTATTGTTTCTTAGCTTCATACGTATTAGTATCCAAGATATAAGTACGAAAGGTATGAAGAAGAAAAGTGAAGTATTATTAAGTAACCAAGCTTTACTGTCTAAGATGGCATCTGTAGGTGCAGAGGGATCATCAAAATATTGTACCCAGTGATAAAGTGTATGCCTACTACCGATTACTACAGCTAGTAGAATTGCCGAACCCAAATACAAGTAGCTTGTTTGAGCTTCCATAATACGTTTGAGCATTACGGCCCATCCTGCATTGGCTACGTAGTTTACTGCGATAAAAAACAATGCTGACACAGCAAACAACCAGAAGTAGTAACTATTCAATAGAAGATTGGCCCATACTCTTGTCATCCAGGTAGGTCCGTGGTGTCCGTCAACTATTTCTGCGTGATGGTCAGTAGCAGAATGAAGGTCTTTAGTATCTTCTTTAGCATGGCTGTGCCCTTCATGCGCAGGGGTTGCATGGTGGTCTCCGTGTTCAGTTTCTTTATGAGATTCTGTTGCGTCATCTAAATGTACCACTTCGGTGGCGTGATGACCTATACTATCCCAATTGCTTTTCACATCCATAGCACCTACACCCGCGAGTATGGCTCCTATTACGAAAAGTCCGATGGCAATCATCTTAGCTCTTCCTGTGAATTCAAATTTTTCTTGCGATACTTCTTGTATTATATGGTGTCCCATTGTGTTGAGTTTCGGTTATAAATTAATTTCTGTTACTATTCTGCTGTATGTGCTTTGTCAGAATCTGAGTCAAGTATATCACTGTCTTCGGCAGCACTGCTTACTGGGATAGAAGAGGACTCCAAAGCGAACGTGAATTCGTCTCCGAATGCCAAAGATTTCACGAAGTGTATTACTTTCCATCTTTCTTCAGGATTTAGCATAAATGCATGCGAACCCATAAGCCCTTTACCATAGGTTATGGTGTGGTATGCTTTGCCAACAGGAAGATCTTTGATATAGTCAGACTGGTAATTAGGCCATGATGGAGCAGGCATTTTTTTGTCTTTGAAAATGGGACCGTTATTTTTACCTTTTTTACCGTGGCAGTGCCAGCAGTAGATATTATATAAACGTTCTCCTTCGGCTACATTATCTGTTGTTGCTAAAGTCCATGGAGTGTATTCTGCACTTGCTGCGTATCCATCACCGTTATTGGGGTATGGATATATAAAGGAAGCCTGACCTCGAGCAACAGTTCCATTTACTGGAAGTCTCATTGTCATTCCATTGGGATTGTTATCAAATTTTTTGTCTTGACTAAATGGTTCGTATGCTTGGGAGATGTACATGTTGGGTGCATACTCTATTCCTGGATTGTCTCCAGAACTTACACAGGATACCATGCTAAGTGCAGGTATGCCAAGAATAATTCCGTACTTTAATATATTGTTTAGTTTCATCGGATTATGTTGTCATTAATTGTTTGGCGAGTTCCTCTTCATCCGTAAGTGACGTATTGAAAGATGTTCTAGAAGCATCTACTTCTATAGCTCCTTCGCTAGTGAGCAGCGATTGTATTTCGCTAGCCGACAAATCTTGGGTTTCGCCATTGTCTATTGCCAATACCATATGATCGTCGGTTTGCCTTCTTGATAGCAAATCTTCTTTGATACCATGTATCATTCTGGTACGAGCAAAGAATAATATTACCATACCAAAAGCGGTAAATAGTATAGTAAGCTCAAATATGACAGGAATAAACGAAGTAAATACAGATATATCCTGTGGTTTGCCACCTATGATCATTGGCCAATCTACCACATTCATAGAATAGGCTAGAGTGAAACCAGTAAGGGATCCGAGTAGGCCACATAAGAATGCTCCTATTGAAATATTCGTTCTATCATATCCTAACGCCTTGTCTAGGTGATGTACCGGGAAAGGTGTGTAACAATCAAATATCTTTACGCCTTTCTTTTTGAGTGTGCCTACTGCATTCAGTAGTTTATCTGAGTCATCAAAGATGCCTACAGTAAACGTTTTGTCATCTAATAATATACTTTTATCAATCATATTACTCTTTGTCTTTTATGATAGTTTTTACCTCTGCCATATTGATTACAGGCAAGAATTTAGCGAATAAGAAGAAGCAGGTAAAGAACAAACCAAATGTTCCTAGGAATATGCCTACTTCTACCCATGTAGCGTGATACATCACCCAGCTACTTGGCAAGAAATCTCTGTGTAGTGAGGTTACGATAATTACAAAACGTTCAAACCACATACCTATGTTTACCACAATAGAGATGACGA
>CAJXIQ010000115.1 GCA_913054375.1 uncultured Bacteroidota bacterium | reverse complement strand
TGTATCTACCACCACCTATGCTGGTCATAATTGGAGCCGTAGCTGTACCCCATGTACCTTGTACATATTTCCAGTCTGAGCTACTGGTACTTAAGCTAGTGATGACTCCTGTGTGAGCATATATAGTACCTGCAAAGCCATTGAGTCCACCATTGCCTTCTGCCGCATCAAAAGTGATGGTAACAGCATCTGTGATGGTCGGAAAAGATGGAGATGTGTTCACCACTTGGGCCAAAACGGTACAACTGTACAAAAAAACAAGCAGACTAAAGAAATATGTTTTGAGATTCATTACTTCAAAATTGCATCATTTTGGACAAAATTTCCGAAAGTAGTGTAAAAATGACGCTAACTAAGTTGATATATTTTCGCTATAAAGCATCTTTTTTAAACACAATGTACTCATAGTCAGACTTTTGTTGCCAATATTATTCAGACAAAAATAATTGCATGTTTTACACATAAAGTTGTTCAAATCAGATCTGCCTATATATTTGTGGAACCAATACTTAGTGTACTTATGACACTAAGCTAATTTTTAAGTTACGTATGACGAAAAATATACACTCAATCAAAGCCAGTTTCTTAACTGTTCTTGCTTTTGTACTCATCTCCTTCAGTTCTATAGCACAAACTTCCATAACAGGAACGGTAACTGATCGCGAGACTGCGGAACCGCTCGTAGGCGCCTATATATTTCCCATGGGTGGCACTGGAGGAGCAATTACAGACGACAGAGGTACGTTCAGCTTAAAAATAACTGAAGGTACCACTGGCATTAGAGTCTCCTTTGTGGGCTATACAGACCAAAAGCTAGCTTTGGGTAATCAAACGGTATTTGCTATTAAGTTGGCCCCAGAAGATAAGTTGGACGAAGTACTCGTCATCGCTTATGGTACGCAGAAAAAAAGCGACAAAACGGGTGCCGTAACGCAAGTTACCGCTGAAGAACTTAACAAAGGGCGTGTTACCGATCCTATACAAGGAATGCAGGGAAAAGCTGCAGGTGTCAACATCTCTAAGCAAGGTGGTGATCCCAATGCTGGATTCAGCGTAAACATAAGAGGTAGTGCCAGTTTCTCTGGTGGTACCGGCCCGTTGTATGTTGTAGATGGTATCATTGGTGTAGACATCACTACCATTAATCAAGATGATATTATCACCTTGAACGTGCTAAAAGATGCAGCCTCTACCTCATTGTATGGTACCCAAGGTTCAAATGGTGTAATCATCATAACTACAAAAGGAGGTAATTTCAGTGGCGGATCAACTTCGGAGAGTGTGCAAGTAGAATACAATAACTTTATCTCGTTCGATAGACTTGCAAATCGATTGAATTTTCTAACTGGAAATGAAATTAGAGACTATGCAGATAAAACAAATAATGCCAATTTCATAGATGGAGGTGCCAATACGGACTGGCTCGATGAGATTTACACAACCGGTGTATCACAACAACACACCCTAGCGGTTACCAAGAACGATGAGAATACTAGTCTGCGTTTTTCGCTTTCTGCAAATAACTTAGCAGGTGTGTTAAGAGGCACAGAAAAGAACCGATACATTGCTAGAATAAATCTTGCCCAAAAAGCTCTTGATAACAAACTAACACTAACCGCCAGAATAAGTACGACACTTGAAGACAACTCATATGTGCAGTATGGCGGCGGCAGTAGCCCAACCAATGTTATTTATCAGGCGATGCGCAGAAGCCCCACAGATCCCGTGTACAATACGGATGGAACTTATTTCGAAACTGATAGAAATTTTCAGTACAATAACCCAGTTGCGATGATTGATCAATTTCAGAATGAGCGAGACGCCAAAAGGCTCTTAGGTAATTTTGCTGCTGATTACCAATTCAACACAAAATGGAATCTAAGTTTAAACACAGCGTTAACTAGAGATGATGACCAAACGTTTTATGCAGAACCTGCCTCTGCATTCAGTAATAATACAAATGGTCTTGCAGCAAGGTCGTATAACAACACAGCCTCGTTTTTTACTTCAGAAGTCCTCGGATATAGCAATACGTTCAATGAGCTACATAACCTCAATGTCATAGGTGGTCACAATTGGCAATCTAGATCTTCGAATGGCTTTCGTGCCTCTGCTCGTAACATTGACCCATTCTACGAAGATGTTCAATCAAACAACCTACGAGCTTATTCCCAAATAAATTGGGGTGACGTATCGTCTTACAGAACGACACCCGTAGGATTGGCTTCGTACTTTTCCAGAGCTACCTATGATTTCGATAAAAAATATTACGTAACCGCCTCGCTGCGAAGAGATAAATCTACTAACTATGGTGATGACATAGAATGGGGTACATTCTGGTCAGCTTCTGCTATGTGGAATCTCAAAAAAGAAAATTTTCTACGCAATGCTCAGAATATATCGGATTTAAAACTCCGAGCAAGTTATGGTCTAACAGGTAATGCAGATATCCCTAGTGGTATTGATAGAGTACAATACTCCCCTACTTCATTAGGTTTAGACCCAGAAACCGGTGAAACCATTGTAATTTGGAATAACAACACGGGTAATATCCCAAATCCCAATTTGGCTTGGGAAGAAGTAAGAGAGGTTAACATCGGAGTTGATTTCGGAGTCCTCAATAATAGAGTTACTGGATCACTAGAATTGTACAGTAAAACAACAGACAACTTGGTAGTAGAAGTCGCCGTACCGGTTCCACCAAATATTGCTCCAAAAAAGTATGAAAATGCAGGTGAAATCAGAAACAACGGTATTGAATTGACACTCAACGGCGTGATTTTTGACACTAAAAACTTCTCTTGGAAATCCTCATTAGCAGCATCTAGAAACATCCAAGAGACAATTTCACTAGGAAACATAGAATCTAACTCACAAGGTCTAAAGAGACTATATGTATCTGGAAGAGGTCTTGTAGGGGGAGATAACTACACACAAGTAATACTGCCGGGGCAAGAATTAGGCTCATTCTTCTTACCTGTATTTGTCGGCTTCTCCAATGATGGTAAGTTTCTCTTCCAGACCGAATCTGGTGGAGTGACTAGAGACGTCAGCAAAGCACAACGACAATTTGCTGGCAGTGCACAACCAGACATAGTGGTTGGTTGGTCAAATTACTTCCAAATTTACAAAGGATTTGATGCTAGCTTCAGTTTACGTGGGATCTTTGGTCATCAAATCTACAATGTCACTCGAATGGTATTCAGCAACCCAAGTGACGCTCCTAACCTGAATGTACTGAATACCGCACTAGAAGGTGAGAATTCAGACATAACCAGTGACCCTACTATCAGCACATATTACCTGGAAGATGGTGACTTTATTAAGCTAGATAATATATCTATAGGGTACAACATTCCGTTCCAAAAAGAAAGTAAAGTAACTAACTTACGTGTGTTTTTAAATAGCACCAATCTTTGGATGTGGACGAAATACTCAGGTCTTGATCCTGAGCTTAACTTTAGCGGGACTGAGTTTGGTAGAGACCAATACGATGTATACCCGAGAACACAGAGTATCACCATCGGTTTAAACGCAACACTTTAAAAGAAGGAAAAATGAAAAAAGGATTATTTATTTTGGTAATTATTAGTTTAGTTTCATCATGCACCAAATTTGACGACAAACTATACGACACCAAGGATAGCAATATTTTGTATCCTCCATACACAGAATTAAGGGATCTGATTGATGATGCTGGCTGGTGGTTTTGGGCGCAAGAGGTTAGCAGTGACGAGGTTGTATTTCCTGTAAGAGGAACAGACTGGAACGATGGTGGTAAATGGAGGGTACTCCATACACATGAATGGACCAATGACGTGGATGCGGTAAACTCCATGTGGAGCCAAATAGATGACGGAATTAGAGAATCTAACAAAGTGCTCGATGAGCTATCGCCCAAAGCTGGAGATCCAATCATTGATAAATCTATAGCAAAGACAAAAACATTAAGAGCATTTTTCATGTACCTAATGATGGATAATTTCGGAGATATCCCATTGGTTACTTCCTTTAATAATGCACCTAGTTTTCCTAAAAAAACACCCCGATCAGAAATTTATGACTTTCTGATAGCGGAACTAAACGCATCCGCACCATTGCTGCCAGCTAGTACCAATAAGTTCGCAGTATCAAAGGGTATGGCATATACGCTTTTAGCCAAACTACATATCAATGCAGAAGTGTATACCGGAACAGCGAACTACACCCAAGCGGAAGCAATGTGCGACAGTGTGATCGGTTTAGGTATATATTCCCTAGACAATACCGTTACAGCGCCATTTGCTGCAGATAACGTAAATGTACCCGAAAATATATTTACCATAGTTTTTGATGAGGTGGAGGCTCAAGGATTTAGACTTCACATGCGCACACTGCACTACCTTAGTGATGCTACCTTCGGAATGGCAGTTGGCCCATGGAATGGCTTTGCAGTATTAGAAGATCACTACGCTACCTATGATGATGATGACAAACGGAAAAAAGAGTGGTTTATGGTCGGACAACAATTTGACAAATCAGGAACCAAATTATTTGACCAAACTGCAGGAGAAGACTTGATTCTAACACCCAATATCCCTGCACTCGTAATGGGAGCAAGTCAAACCTCTGCAGAAATCCGTATGAGCGGTGCTCGTGTTCGAAAATACGAAATAGAAGAAGGAGCCCTAGAGAATTTAAATAATGACTTCCCAATATTCAGGTATGCAGATGTGCTGCTAATGAAAGCAGAATGTGCCGTACGCAATGGAGCTTCTGGTGCAGGAGACCAATGGATACAAGACGTACGAGACAGATCAAACGCTGGTCCTACTGCTGGTTTTGGGCTAGACGAGATACTTGCAGAACGAGGAAGAGAGCTGTTTTGCGAGGGACATAGGCGCCAAGACTTAATACGTTTTGGCAAATTTGGCAACCCGTGGTGGGAAAAATCTGCCAGTGAAGCAGAAAGAACCACCTTTCCGATACCACAATGGGCGATAGACGCCAATCCAAACTTAGGCTTATAATTAATCGATATATAAACAACTAAAAAAAAACAATGAAAAATTTATTACTAAAATCAACCAAAACGCTTGTTATCATGGCGGCAATGTTTGGTGTAATTACACTAAACTCTTGTAAAGATGATGAAGAAGTAACACCAGTTGGCGGAACTGAGCTTGTAGAAGACGGTTTCTACATCCAAGGTCCATCTTCTGCATACAGCGGTTTTGACGTTAAAGCGACGTTAAACTCTACCAGAAACGAGGTTCTTCAAGAAGATAGAGCTGAGCTTTTGGAAATTTTCGCAGCTATGAAAGTTGGTGACGGTTTCAACATTATTCAAGTAGCAGGTGCTGAGCGTACCACTTGGGGTCCTGGAGCAGATTTTGCTATGTCTGAAGCTGGAGGAGAAGAGCCAATGGGTATCCAACGTGGGGCTATTGCTCAAACAGATACTAAATTTATGGTACCAGAAGATGGACTATACCACGTGGTAATAGACACCGAAACAGGAACTGGCGCTATCGTAAAGGTAGACTGGGGAGTAATTGGTCAAGCTACTCCTGGAGGATGGAGTGATGACACCAAACTAGATGCACCTGCATTTGATATGAATACCATGACATGGAGTCTTACAGATGTAACTATGGGCGGTGGCGAATGGAAATTCCGTTACTCAGGTGGATGGAAAGTAGAAATTGATTCTACTTTAGATCTAGGTGAGGGCAAAAAAGGAGTAAAATTCAACGCAAACTTTGGTGGTAACCTAGACGCACTCGTACCAGGTGGTGATAATTTCAACTTAGAGAAAAGTGGTATCTACAATGTTGAGATTACTTGGACAGCTGGTACAGGTCATACTGCTTCAGTTACGAGAACAGGTGACTTACCTGCTAGAGACTATTCTGCTGTATCAATAGGTCTAATAGGCGATGGCGTAAAAGATGGCGTTTGGGACAGTGAACTTTTCGCAACTACTCCTGCAAAAGATGGTGACACTTATACCTGGAGTTACAACGGTGTAGAATTAGTAAGTACAGGTGGTTTCAAACTACGAACTGCAGGTACGTGGGATGATATCAATGAAGGTTATAGTGATATTATTGGTGGTCCGAGTGCAGACGACATAGAAGGAACTAACGATACGAAAGATGGTGACAACATGAGAGTAAAAGCTGACGGGACATACGATATAGTATTTGTTATAGATGCTGCTGCAGAAACAAAGTCTATTTCTTT
>CAJXIQ010000114.1 GCA_913054375.1 uncultured Bacteroidota bacterium | reverse complement strand
GTCTTTGTCCGCTTGCTTTAATACATCCCAACAATCCATCTGAGAGCTACTGGTGTAGGGAAACTCAGTATGTCCGCTAATGATGTTGTTCAAGCTGTCTTTTAAAGTCTCCCCCGATAATGCTAATGCATTTTTGTAGTAGTCCTTTGGGATTTGGGCGTAGGATGTACCGGCTAACAATAAAGAACAAAGAACAGGTATAGAATTTCTCAATTTCATTTACGTGATTATATTTTTCAAATGTAGTTATTTAACTTTCACTCTAAATTATATCCCTTTAAACAATCTTGAGTAAAATGTAGATTACATACCGTAGAATAGCCAAGTTGCTTTCTACATATTTTATTTCATCTTATTTTTTTGAGTAGGTAGAATTATCTCTTGTGCGTCTAATTAGTGGTTTTAAGAATAGAGGTTAGATAGGCGTAGCTTGAGGGCATCCTTTGCTATTACGTCACGCTATTATCATAACTTCGTAAATAGTCGTTTTTATAAAAAAAATATGTGAAATAGTAAATGTAGTAAGATAAACCTACTGGTTATTTTTTTCATGTGTGTTAGTTTGTGTGGTTTCGGTTAGCTTTTCAAGCTATGTCATTTGTGGAATGACGGATCTATTTGAGTGGTACGGTTAAAATTGTGAGTAATATGGTTCCACTATTTAGCTATTCTCTTACATCTTAGTCTCAATAATGTATACTTTTGACCTCAGATATTATCATGCTTAGCCAATACACTATACAGAACGAATACTTAGAAGTTGCAATAAAAAAGAAAGGTGCTGAGCTATGTTCTGTACAAGATCCTAGTGGGTTTGAGTATATGTGGCAAGCAGGAGAAGTATGGCCGCGTCACGCCCCAAATCTGTTCCCTGTAATTGGAAGTCTACTAGACCACGAGTATGAGTATGAGGGAGAACTATATGAAATGAGTCATCACGGATTTGCTCGAAACATGGATTTTGATATGCTTCATCAGAGTGAGCATTCTATATCCTTTGTATTAACACATAGTGCAGATACACTCACGAGTTATCCCTTTCAGTTTACGTTTGTGATAAGTTATACCCTTATGGATAATATGCTAGAACAACGTTTCAGAGTGGTGAATACGGATGTCAGGAGCATTCCAGTTTCTTTTGGTGCACATCCGGCATTCAATGCGTCACCCATCGCAGAGTATAAGATTGTGTTTTCAGATCAAGAGAATGTGAAGAGTAATCAGTTAAGCGGTCCGTATATTAATGACAAAAAGATTGATGTGATAACAGCGAATGAGATCAGACTTGATGCACATACTTTTGATCACGATGCCCTTATTTTTCAAGGACTGAAAAGTAAAGAGGTTAGCTTAGTTCATAATACAAGCAACCATAGGATCACAATGGATATTTCAGCATTTCCTTACTTAGGTATTTGGGCCAAACCGGGAGCTCCGTATGTCTGCCTAGAACCGTGGCAAGGTCTGGCAGATTATGAAACACACAATAAGCGTATAGAAGATAAAAAAGGAGTAGTACTAATTGCAGAAGGAACGGAAATTAAAAAAAGCTTTACCATGACATTCACGACATAATATGACGATACTCAGTTCAATATATAAAATTAGGTTTCAGGATTGTGATCCTTTCAAGCACTTGAATAATGCGCGATACATAGATTACTTTCTCAATGCCCGCGGAGATCAAATTTTAGACTCCCTTGGCGTTGATATATACGGCAGTCAAGGATTTAGTTGGGTAGTAGGTACCAATCAATTAGCATATTTTAGACCAGCTATTCTCAATGAATTGGTGCTAATAGAAAGTCAGGTAATAGAGTACTCATCCAGAAAGTTGGTGATTGAGATGCGAATGTACAATGAAGGACGAAGCGAGCTCAAGGCCCTCCTCTGGGTTACTTCTATTCCTGTAGATCTCAAAACTATGAAAATATCTGCTCATTCAGAAAAACTCCTGAGTTTGTTCACAGATTTGGTCAATCCGGTGGAGTCAACTTACTTCGAAGAAAGGAGAAAGTTGATACAAAAAAGTGCCTAAACTATTGCTTAATCTTCTCGTAGCTCGTTAGATTAGAGGGATCTAATTTTCCCAGTAAATCTATTGCGCGGTTTTTCATACCAGCATCTGCTTTCTGGTAAATATTGATAAGCTCTTGTCGCTTTGAATTAAAAAACACCTTGAATATTACGCTATTGGGGAGTTGCTCTTGTATACTTCTTATCTTTTCTAAAGATTCGTAGATAGCCTTACGAGAGAGATCATTATCGTCCTTAAACTTATCCATGCCTACCATATGGTAGTGGTATAAAGCGCTTCTCAAGGGCTTAAATCGATCGTTCAGTAATTGATCTATGATGTAATATTTATTTCTATTTCCGCGACCGTCACTGGGATTCCAGCCAGCAGATCCTTGGGCCAAGTTTCGCAATTGCAGAGCCTTGTTGTAATATACTTGCCCACCTTCTGGTGCGTAGGTGTCAAAGTCTAAACCAATAATGACATTAGCGTAAAAGGCAAGTAATGTTGTGAGCTTCATTACGTTAGCATTCTCTTGATAGTCTAGTGATTGAAACTGTGCATAGCTAAAAAACCACTCTTGATCAAAGTGTTGAAAAATGGGCGAATTGTAAGTAGTGCCATACACTGGTCGACTACTGGTTATGTTTACCTCTGCTTCAAATTGATCAATGCTGAACTTTGTAATGTTAATGACAAAGTTGCAGTTAATTTTTTCTTGGATTTGTACTTTGTCACTTATCCATTTCCGTTGGTTCATGAATTGGGAAATCGAGTTTTGTAATTCCTGAAAAATGGCTTTGTTACTCGCCTGAATGTTATCTGCGACTACTTGCACGTTACATTGCAAATCCTGTGCTTGCATATTCAGTGCTACTAGGAAAAATACGATTGCTTGTATATATCTCATAAGTAAGTGCTCAGTAGGTTTACAATGTCTTCTGCTACTGCTGTTTTCAGTTTGGTATCAAAGGTATGTTTTTTGCCGCTTCTCTCTATAAGCGTCACCTTATTGGTATCTTTACCAAAACCTGCATGTTTATCATTCATTGAGTTTAGAACGATGAAATCGAGGTTTTTCTTTTCCAGTTTGGTCACTGCGTTCTCATATTCGTTCTGCGTTTCTAGTGCAAAGCCTACAAGTATCTGTTCGTTGGTTTTTGAAGCCCCAAGGGTTCTTAATACATCCTTAGTTTTGACCAGTTCTAGGGTGAATTCTTCAGCTGTTTTTTTTATTTTTTGATTGGCACGCACAGCAGGTTTGTAGTCGGCTACTGCAGCACTCAGTATGGCTGCATCACACTCCTTAAAGATAGAGGTGCAAGCTTCATAAAGATCATCGGCACTTTCTATGTTGGTGACCTGTACACTGCTGTGCACGCCCCCTTTGTCAATAGGACCAAGCACAAGGTGAACTGAAGCTCCTCTTTTTGCCAAACTATTGGCAATAGCCTTACCCATTTTGCCACTACTGTAATTGCCAATAAAGCGTACGGGATCAATTTTTTCAAATGTCGGTCCGGCATTAACCAATATGGTTTTTCCGGTCAAGGATGTGCTCAGTTCCAGGTGATGCGCTAATAAGCGTGTAATCTCCTCGGGCTCACACATGCGTCCCTTTCCCTCAAGACCGCTTGCAAGTTCTCCCGTACCCGCTGGTAGCTCTTGATTGCCGTAAGAAAGTAATGTGGTAATATTAGCCGTGGTGGTAGGATGTGTATACATATCAAGGTCCATAGCAGGAGCAAAGAATATCGGGCACTCTGCAGACAAGTAGGTTGCCAACAATAAGTTGTCGCAGTATCCATTGGCCATTTTGGTAAGTGTATTTGCCGTAGCAGGGGCAATGATAAATGCATCTGCCCATTTTGCCAATTCTACATGGTTGTTCCATTCTCCTGTTTCTTGCACAAAAAAATGGGCATAAATCGGGTTTTTGGATAGGGTAGACAATGTAAGTGGTGTTACAAAGTCTAACGCATTTGGTGTACAAATAACCTGTACTTCAGCACCGCCTTTTATTAAAAGGCGTACAAGAGATACAGCCTTGTATGCAGCTATACCTCCGGTAATTCCTAAAAGAATCTTCTTGTTATTTAGATTCTTCGTTTGCAGGATTACGGTGATATACTTTTTTGCTCAAAAATTCTTCGATAGCTATGATAGTCGCTTTCGGCAGACTCTCGTAATACTTCGATATTTCTATCTGTTCACGGTTCTCAAAGATTTCTTCAAGATTGTCATGCTCAGAAGCAAATTCCTCAAGCTTTGCAACAAGTTCCTCTTTGGTGGCAGATGCTATCTGGTTAGCCCGCTTAGATATTACAGCTACTGATTCGTATAAGTTGCCTGTAGGCTCACTTATTTCTCGCGTGTCTCTGGTTACCGTTGTGTTTGGGATTTCGATCTCTTCTTTACTCATAATTGTGCTTATTGTATTGGGTTAAGTTCAGCTATTGCTGAGTTACTTTTCGTTCTAATTTTATTTATTTGCTGACTGTAGTCAGAAGTTTTTCCAAATTCAGAGATATAGTTATTGGCCTTATCTAGGGCGTCACTGTAGCGCTCTTTCTGCTTTTTTGCAATACTATTTTTCGCATATTGGTATGCAGCATCCACCATAAGGTGGTGCAACTCGTCTCTATTCACCATATCTGGATAGTCTTCGAGAGCATTTTCGCAAGCTACCATGGCACTTTTATAATAGCCAAGACTATGGTATAGTTTAGCATTGCTGTATACTTTCAAGAGTAATGTCTTTCGCAGTAGGTCTATTTTATCATTACAGTCTGGCACGTAAGAACTGTTGGGATATTGATTAATAAATGACTGTAAGGTTTCGATAGCACTTTGGGTAGGTGCTTGGTCTAACTCCACCGGCATTGATTTGTTAAACCGGCATACTGCTGCCATATAACTAGCCTCTTCTCGTTTCGGACTGAGGGTGTAGGTCTGCGCGAAAGAGTTAAAGTGATACCCCGCTAGCAAGAATTCACTCGTTCCGTAGTAGGAGTATGCATACATGTAATAAATTTCTTCTCGCTCTGGTTTTCCGTAATAAAGACCCAAAAGCTCTTCAAAGAGCATTTGCGAGCGGATGAAGTCCTTTTTTTGATAGTATTTCGTAGCCGCCTCAAGTTTTTCAGCGGGTGTACCGTCTTTTACGAGCTTTTGATAACCAGAGCAACCCACTAGTGTAGCAGCTAAAAAAAGATACGATATATATATTAATTGTCTCACTGAAAATGCCTGCAAAGTTACGTTTTTTATTAGTTATACGAAAGTTTAACGTATTAGTTACAACGCCCATTTCTTCTACTTCGGTATTAAGTGTTGATTATTAAAATGGTATGTGTATGCGATCTTGTTGGTTGGCTATGATTAGATGTGTTATCTTTGCAGTTCATACAAGAAGAGGTTAAATGGATTTATTTGAAAAAATAGCAAAAAAAAAGAGTCCTTTGGGACAGTATTCTGAAGAAGCACACCATTATTACACGTTTCCTAAACTAGAAGGAGAGCTTGCTCCGCACATGACTTTTAGAGGCAAAACAGTTCTTAATTGGAGTTTGAATAATTATCTAGGACTAGGGAATCATCCAGATGTAAGAAAGGCTGACGCAGATGCCGCTTCGGCATGGGGATGTGCATATCCCATGGGCGCGCGCATGATGTCTGGCAATACAGATTATCATGAGGAGTTAGAGCAACAGTTAGCAGAATTTGAGCAGAAAGAAGATGCAATCTTATTAAACTTTGGATATCAAGGAATACTATCTGCTATAGATGCCTTAGTAGACCGAAGAGATGTAATCGTTTATGATGCGGAATCACATGCGTGTATAATTGACGGAGTTCGTTTACATCAGGGAAAACGTTTTGTATTTGGACACAACGATATCGAAAGCTTAGAAACTCAATTGCAACGAGCTACAAAAATGGCAGATGAGCAAGGCGGTGCTATCCTCGTTATTTCTGAGGGAGTATTCGGAATGAGTGGAAATCAAGGTAAACTCAAAGAGATTGTTGCGCTGAAGTCGCGATTTGATTTTAGACTTATGGTAGATGATGCCCACGGTTTTGGTACCTTAGGGCCAAACGGAGAGGGAGCTGGAGTAGAACAAGGAGTGCAAGATGAAATAGATGTGTATTTCTCCACTTTTGCAAAATCTATGGCAAGTATAGGTGCATTCATTGCAGGAGACAAAGTGATTATCAACTACCTGCGTTACAGCATGCGTTCACAAATATTCGCTAAATCACTACCTA
>CAJXIQ010000113.1 GCA_913054375.1 uncultured Bacteroidota bacterium | reverse complement strand
TCAAGGAATTAGTACTATTATACGGTATAGCAGTAGGCTATATTGCCGCTCATAGTATATTTTGGGCCTACGGACTTTTTCATAGTTTTGGGCTCACACGAGTGCTGATAGTCATTATTCCACTTGTCGCATTCATAGCCTACCGAGGTTTGGAGTGGTTGCTGTGTGCCTTTCACTTTATCCATTCTAAACTTCTGATTGGATGTTTTATTGCCGTTAGTGTAGTCTTTCCTTTTACCAACAATAAGATGGCCATCAATTGGCAAAAAGATGTTTCACTTACAAGTGATCAGTCATTAATGCACGATGCTAACTCGTATCTAATAGCTAAATATTTGGATGCGCAACCGCTATACACCAATGCGTATTACTATGCACTGCTCAGTGGTAGAATAATTGACGATTCTCAGCAGATAGTTCGCATGCAATTACTCCAAAACGAAACGCATGAGCTTATCCCAAACGCGCTTATACTTTGGGACTCCTACTACGCTCCTACAGATTCAGAGATTGACACTACTTACCTCTTGGAGCGTTTTAAGCTGAACGAGGTGAAACGATGGCAAAACAAGGAAAAGGATATGCTTATTCTATATGAGCAGCACTAGACCGTTCCCATACTCCGTAACCATTGCCTTCAAATACCCGCGTTAGATTAGGGTAGCGTTTATCTACTTCATCAAATTTATTGAGCTTCGCAGATAGACTTAGTGGGATTGTTGTAGAATCTATCACATACTCACGTACTGCATTGGCAAATATCTTCCTATCGTCTTCGTCCATGTTATATGGTGACTGACTTCCCAGTTGTTTCAGAACGTGTTCTTTAGCAATTCTAAGCGAATCTAAATCCTGTTGGTGTGTATAATAGTGGTGTGCGTAGCTCTTGAAGCCTCTTGTAAAGTGGGCCATTTCTTTGCCTTGATAGTGCTCCAGTTGTTGTATCCAATTACCTTGTACTACCTGCTCTACTTTTGGCACAAAACTGATCATTAGTATAGCTATGACCAATGTGTTAGTCACCAAAAGTGAAGCCAAACTAGACAGTATAGGCTTACCAAGAAAACGCACCAATGAAACCGCCAGTAATACCGCCAATGCTATAGGTACAATCGTCCATACTGTCTCCGTAGCCAATTGTGCTTGAACAAATTCATCTTGTACACGCTTTTTTAGCAGTGCTAACGGGCCGTTGGTAAGCGGTAAAGCAAATGAGCCAGCTGCAACCAAGACAATAACCCAGAGACTACCTACAACCGCCAATGATAGTTTTGTTAATCGACTGAGTACGATATATTCTGCGAGTTTTACTCCTCCTACAATAGCCAATGGTATATAGCACATTGAACTATAATGTACTATCTTAGTGGTTACCAATGAAAACACAACTAATACTACCCAAAAAAGCACTTTCATCCAACGGTAAAAGGTGATATCTCCGCGGACTGGCCTCTTGGAAAGCATACTACCAAAAGAGAGAATAAATAGCGGGAAACAAGCGATTAGCAAAACGACAAAGTGGTAATAGAAGGGTTGACCATGAGATGCCACAGGATTTTTAAATAGATCTACTTGGTAGACCAAAAATTCTTGTAAAAACCACCATCCATTTTTATATACCTGGATACCAAAGTATAAGGTTGGGATGATTAGTATACCAGTAACCAATACCACGATGTTGCTAAAACGATAAAAGTGGACCTTATAAACCAACTGAAAACAAAGTCCCGTAAGCCCTACAAGCAATAAAGCCGCGGGTCCTTTAGTCAATACTGCAAGCCCTAGAAACAGTCCTGCACGTAAGAAATTTTTATGTGTTCGTTTTTGCGAAGCATAGACGAGGTACAATACGCTCACGTACATAAACAGATTAAACAGTGGATCTATAATACCAGACTTAAAGTAAAAATGGGGTGTAAAACTACCTAGATAGAGTAAGAGTGTAAAAATAGCGGCACGCTTACCATACTGTTTTAGTACAGGGAAGTAGAGTGCCAATAACGTAATGAAACCAATAACTACATTAGGGAAACGAGCAGCAAACTCATTGACACCGAATAGGTTCATACAAATGGCCTGTAGCCAAATAAATAGCGGAGGCTTCTCCCAAAATGGCTCAAAATTGATTTGTACATTTATCCAATCACCAGAGACCACCATTTCGCGTGCTGCTTCTGCAAAGTTTATCTCATCCCAATCAAACAGATGTACTTGCCCTAGGAAAGGAAGAAACAGCACCAAGTAGGTGATCAGGGTAGACAGTAACGCGATATGTTCCCTTACCCAGGTTTTCATTCTACAACGGGCATCTTCTTGTTAAAAAAATAGACCACTATAGATACAATAAATACACCCAATACAGCGCCTGCCACAATATCAATGAGGTAGTGCTGACCTAAATAAACACGCGATACGCCTACCATTGCAGCGCAACATGGGGCTAAAAATTGCAACCATTTTTTTCGAAAGGATATGGCCAATAATGTAAAAAACGTAAATGCTGCAGTGGTGTGTCCACTTGGAAATGAATTGTGCGTATGTCGATCTAGGTCCGCTATCTCATGCAATTCTGTGTAGGTATAAGAAGGTCTATCTTCATTGGGAAAAACCTTATGTTTCAGCCCTTGAGAAACAATAAGCGCTAAAAGAATGCTCACAATAAAAATAAATGTCAATCGCTTGGTAGAGAATAACAGAATTAAAATAAAAGCAAGTAAACCCATGAACGGCTCCCCTCCTTTGGTGACCCAATGGAATAGAGTATCACAAGTACTATTGCTATTGACATCTAGCCAAAGAACAAGCCCTCCTTTTGGCAATACAAGAAGAAGCACCAAACCCAAAATAATCAGTAAAAACGTTAGGACGTAGTAGATGTTGTACTTTCTAAATAATTCTATCACAATGGGTTCAAAAATAGAAGTCTTGAATAGTTTATTTGCTAAAAAATCGTTTATTTGAAATGTCTTAAAAAATCACATCGTGGAAAGAGTAAAAATAGATCTTGAATTTGTCATAAAATCATCGCCAACAATCTTGTTTCAATACCTATCTACGCCATCCGGTTTAGTGGAATGGTTTTGTGATGACGTGAACATAAAAGGTAGTAAACAATACACCTTTGTGTGGGACGGTGAGGATAACCCTGCTGAATTGGTAAAAAAAGTGAATGGTAAATTGGTAAAATTTAAATTACTAAACAATCCTGCAGATGAATACTTCCAGTTTGAAGTGACCAAAGACGAGCTCACTGGGGACATTGGACTTCTTATCACCGATTATGTAGACGAGGATGAGGTAGAAGAGATGAATATGCTGTGGGAAAGTCAGGTACAAGACCTCAAGCACGCATTGGGCTTAGCCTAGTACTTTTTGTCTATATCCTCTTTGTAGTTTTTAAAGTTGGAAATCTCTGCTTTAAGTCTATCGCCCAAGTCTCGTGCCTTATCCCCTACACTATTTAGGTACTTGTTTTCAATCGGAACAAAATCCTGAAGAAATACAGTATACTTATTCGCTTGCCCTTTGACCGTCAAGCATGCTAATGCCGTTTCTTTGGTAGCTCTAAGGCTCTTTTGTAGCACATAGGCAGCTTTTATCTTCTGGTGACGGAACGAATCTATTTCGGTCGCCGAAAATCGAGCTTCCATATCGTCTTTAAGTGGTCTGAGTATGCAATCGCATATGTCCTGATCACCGTCAGGACTGCAATATTTCTCTTGTAAATCACTCATGTTCACAACATCATTTTTGAATGGTCCCATTGAGTACTTGAACATAAAAAAAAGTATTGCCCCTGCAATGATTAATACTCCAAAGATTTTTGAAAATAATTGCTTTGCAAATCTGAAGATAAGAAATGCCGCTATGACAACGACTACTATGGTTAGTGTACTGTTCATACAGTACGAATGTAATTATTTCGATTTATTCAACAACTGTTGATACATCTGCATTGGTGTAATGTTGTCATTTTTCAGTTTGCACCGTTTGCCCAAGTAATACCCCCTACTCAAGTCTTCTAAGAAGTAATGTGCACCAATTTCACTATTGCTATAGCCCATAGGATATTGTACCTTATCGTAGTAATAGATTATTTTTACTTGCTTCGGTTTATCTCCGTGATTTAGAGCTAATATTTTCAAGTCTGGAAACTCACGATGTAGTTTACTCAGGTACGCCGTATCCTCGCTACTTAACGATTCTTTGTCCCAAAAAAACAAAAACACCTCCTGCTTACGGTACTCTTTTAGGCTATGTTTCTTATTGAGAACATTGATATAGGAAAAATTTGGAGTCTTCCTGCCTATCCTCAATTTTTCACTCAAAGTGGCATTAAGGTCTTCTTGTAGCTCTATGTAAGAGCCTGAAGTTTCTATACTCACCAGCTTATATTTTTTTCCACCCCATTCAAAACCAATATTACCAATGGTCGGAGTCATATTAAATAGCTCATCACTTACTATTTGGCTGTTGTAGGGTCCAACGTACAATTGGTCTGTACAGCTTTCATTGTAAACTCCATTCACGTTCATGTCTTTTATGCCAATGGTAAATGAGTCGGTTGCACTTTTGAAGTTACCTGCAACACTGTTATATCGCTGCTCTCTAAAGCAATAATTTATATCAGTAAACACCTTCCCCCCACTGTGGGCTTTATAATGCTCTGTCAGTAAATTTTTATACCTAATATTTTCGCCATACTTAAACCTACTCAGCTTTATCGCATACGTAGCTCCAGGAATAGTATTATTTACCAGTTCAATCTCAAAATCATTATCTCTTAGGGTAAGACTATCTGGCAATCCATCATTGGTGAAATCAAAATCATTGTTACGGTCTATGTAAAAATACACCGTACGGCGAGATCTCCGATAGTTCCCAACCAACGTAAGTAGATACCCTTGATTTTGTGCATTATCTGCACCAGCAAAGTAAATATACGTGTAACCTGTATCCCGCACACCTTCCATAATTGGCATTTTTTTAACAGTATACAACGGTTTTGTTTTATCAATTTCTAAACCAAACTTAGAATAGGGCTCTATTCGCTCATCTGTATACTTGTAGATAGGCAAAATGCTTTGAGATTTGTCGAAGAAGTCATCCTTGACTTTTTTCTCCATGTGTATCTGTGTGGTCTGTGCACCAACAAAAATCCCAATCATTACGATTGGGATTAGAGCAAATATCCTTTTAATTGACATGGTATGCTTATTCACTGTTTAATCTCTGCCCAACAACATAGATGCATAGTACAAAAGGGTCACCAACGAGCTAAGCGCAGCTACCACATAGGTCATAGCAGCCCATTTTAACGCATCTTTACTGTCTGCCAACTCATCGGGTCTTGCCATATTCTTATCTTCAATCCAAGCGAGTGCTCTGTTACTCGCATCAAACTCCACAGGAAGGGTTATAAAACTGAATAACGTAGTTACTGCAAACATGGCTACTGCAATCTGGAGGAGCAAAAAACTACCACTATAGCTAGCTAAAAGAATACCTAAAATCAGCACCCAAGTCACCCACTTAGAACTAATGGAGACTGCTGGCACCATTTTGCTTCGTAGCGTGAGCCAAGCGTAAGAGCGAGCATGTTGTACAGCATGCCCAACTTCATGGGCTGCTACCGCTGCTGCTGCTGCATTCCTATCGTTGTATACGACCTCACTTAGGTTTACCGTTTTCTTAGCAGGGTTGTAGTGATCAGTCAATTGACCATTTACCGAAATCACCTTCACATCATAGATGCCGTGATCAGCAAGCATTTTTTCAGCGATCTCTCTTCCGCTGAGGTTGCTACTAATTGGAGTTTGAGAATATTTTCTAAACTTAGATTTTAAACGGTTTTGAACAAACCAACTTCCACCCATCACCAAAATCATCAATAGTATAAACATAATTTCTTCTTTTTATTTCTGGTGAAATTACAAAAACTATTCCAATGTACTAACGTGTCAACTTGACAACCAGCACTATCATGGCAACGAGAAACATCAAAATCGATACTTTATTTATAAAATGCATCGATTTTAAAAACGTACCTTCTCCTGTATCTTTTCTGAAGGTAATGTACCCAACGATTTTTTTAATTACTTCCATTATGATTTATCATTTTTTGAGGTCGTCCCCTATGTCCACACGAAAATGTTTTTTCTCAAAATGTACATTCTCTATTTGGTTGTATGACGCTTCTAATGCTTCAGGCAGCGTATCTCCAAAACATGTAGCGGCTAAAACACGTCCTCCGTTGGTATATAACATATCCTTATCCATTTTTGTTCCTGCATGAAATAAAGTTTCTGTAT
>CAJXIQ010000112.1 GCA_913054375.1 uncultured Bacteroidota bacterium | reverse complement strand
CATTAGCATTTTGAGTATAAGTTTTTAAGTGGAGGAAATATGCACCGACAGGACCATATCCATCTTTAAATCTACATAACACAATTCTGTTTTCCATTTGTGTCATCTTAGCTCCAGCTGCAATCGGTAAAGCATAAGCTGAACCATTACTCCAAGGAGCATACCAAGTTCTTCCCATTCCTTCACCAACTGCTCTTGGTTTGAAGATGTGAGAAGCACCACCAGCTGCAACTATAACAGCTTTTGCTCTAAATACATGGAAGTCACCAGTTCTCATATTAAATCCAACTGCACCACCTACTCTGTTTTCTTGAGACTCATCCATCAATAGATGAGTAATCATAATTCTATTATAAATTTTATCTGCTGATTTTTTTGCTGCTTCTGCAACAATTGGTTTGTAGCTCTCTCCATGAATCATAATTTGCCATTTACCTTCTCTAAGGTATCTGCCAGTTTCTTCATTTTTCATCATTGGAAGACCCCATTCATCAAACATATGAACTGTTGAGTCTACGTGACGAGCCATATCGTAACCTAAATCTTCTCTAACCATTCCCATTAAATCATTTCTTGCGTATCTAACATGATCTTCAGGTTGGTTTTCGCCCCACTGCATTCCCATGTAACAGTTAATAGCGTAAAGACCTTGGGCAACTGCACCACTTCTATCGATATTTGCTTTTTCAACGCAAATAATTTTCATGTCTCTACCCCAGTGTCTAGCTTCAAAAGTAGCACCAGTTCCAGCCATACCACCACCAACAACTAGTACATCGCAGTCTTCGTAATGTGTTTTATGCTTAGCCATTAGTAGTAAACTCCTTTTTTAAATGAGTCTTTTGGAACAACTGGTAATTCACCATCAATATTAAGTCCTTCTGGCTCCGTATATAATCTTTGAGAATTGATTTCACCTTGATTTGGTTTGTCACCATCTGCAAGTTTTGGAATAAATTTTCCCCATGGTTTAGTTGTAATTGGAGAAACAAAATCTTTTGTAGTCCCATTTCTAAATTTAATTTTCCAAGAAATAGTTCCTTTTTCTTCTTCACGTCTCACTCTAACGCTGTGTCCCATTGGAGCAAAATCAGCATAACCTCTAACATCAATTGCATGATTAGGACATGCTTTAACACATGAATAACATTCCCAACAAAAATTTGGTTCAATATTTTTTGCACGTCTAATAGTTTCATCAATGTGCATAATGTCAGAAGGACAAATATCAACACAGTGTCCACATCCATCGCAACGAGTCATATATACAAAAGTTGACATATTATTTTACCTCTTTCTTTATTGTCATCATATTAATAATGTTTTGCTTTCTCTCTATCTATTCCCAGCATAACCGCAGTGGCTATTGTGCTGCCGCTTCTGCTTATTCCTGGCATTATGGCTATGGCTTGCACGATACCCAAAATTACGGCACTCTTGGTAGAAACTTCCCCTTTAAGACTTTTGGCTCTATCAGAGAAAAAAAGAACAACTCCAGTAAAGAGGAGCATCACACTAACAAGCAATACATTACCTCGATAGAAGTCATCCATTTGATCTTTTAGAAATAAACCAACCAATACAGCAGGAATCATCGACAACACGATGAAGTAAGAAAATCGTGTTTCAGTATTCCACTTGAAAGAGAATAATCCCTTAAAAATACCAACGATATCTTTCCAGAAAACAATGATAGTACTCAGTGCAGTAGCAAAATGAAGGACCACTGTAAATAGCAATCCAGCTTCTTTTTGTTCTATACCAAAGATAGCCTTGCCCAATTCTATATGGCCACTGCTACTTACGGGTAGAAATTCTGTGAGTCCCTGTATAACCCCAAGAACAATAGACTCTGCAGCAGTCATTATTGCGCTTTTGGCTTTTTCATTATAGCGTATATCTCAATCATGAAACCACTAAGAACTACTATGGGTGCTAGTGTTGTTTTTCTAAAATCATAGATATCTTCTTTACCGTACATAAGCACAAAGCCGAGTACAATAACTGCCAAACCAATAAGCATCCATGTGTAATTATCCTTACTAAACACGAAATGATTCTTTACTGGAGTTTTTCCTTCTGATTTTTTTGTTTTTGCCATAGTGATCTGTATCTAGGTTTTTAGGTGTATCCGTTAACTTTTTTTTTAGCAGCAATAAGAGTCGCCCAATGGGTTGTCATCACTCCTACTTCCTAGAGCAAAAATAACATCAAAAAGCATGCATACCAGTTTTGTACGAAACGTTCACCGATTACAGCCCTAATTACATCTACTAAAAAACCGAACCCACTGAACCTAAATCATATAAGGAAGGTGAAGATAACAGCACCTTAACCAATTAAACGTCCATACAAGTAATTTTCTGACGTAAGGCTTCCAAATAAATATTTCTGCAGCTCTGATAATCTGTTGATTTTTGACACTAAACCAATTTGAATATTCAAATTGTATTTGAGATGAGACTAACCTGTGTCGTTACATGATTTTCGCTTGATAATCCATAAGATTCTCTCAAATAATTATCCGTTCTACTACATTTGCTGCTTATCTTAAATAAATGAGTTCGTACGATTTTCAAACGATAGAATCTAAGTGGCAGAGGGAGTGGGCTGCCAAGCAGATATATAAGACTACTATAGACCATAGCAAGCCTAAATTCTATGCTCTCGATATGTTTCCATATCCAAGTGGTGCGGGTTTGCATGTAGGTCATCCGTTGGGTTATATCGCTTCCGATATCGTATCGCGCTACAAACGGCTCAATGGCTACAATGTCTTGCACCCAATGGGCTTTGATGCCTTTGGTCTGCCCGCAGAACAATATGCCATACAAACCGGTCAACACCCTGCTGTAACTACAGAAGAAAACCTGACACGCTATAAGGAACAACTAAATAGAATTGGTTTCTCCTATGACTGGGATAGAGAATTGAGGACCACAGACCCCAAATATTATAAGTGGACGCAATGGATTTTCATTCAGTTATTTGAATCGTGGTACAATACCAAAACAGATAAAGCAGAAAGCATAGATGCTCTCATTACCATTTTCGAAAACGAAGGAAATGTAAACATTGATCACAACGGTGAGGAGACAGAAAACTTTACTGCTGAAGGTTGGGAGAATAAAAGCAGACAAGAGCAAGAAGCTGTACTGCAGTGCTACAGGCTTGCTTTCCAAAAAGAAAACACCGTAAATTGGTGCGAAGAACTGGGAACTGTACTTGCCAATGATGAAGTAAAAAATGGCCTATCTGAAAGAGGAGGACATGAAGTAACTCAGAAAATAATGAAGCAATGGTACTTGCGTATCACTGCTTATGCAGACAGATTGCTTGATGGGCTAAACACCATAGACTGGAGCGATAGCATAAAAGAAACACAACGAAATTGGATAGGCAAAAGTCAAGGTGCTAGCATCAATTTTAAGATCGAAGCATCGCATCATACCATAGAAGTATTCACGACTCGACCAGATACTATTTTCGGTTCTACCTTTATGGTTCTAGCACCGGATCACGAATTGGTAAGTCAAATTACTACGAATGTACAACGTGCAGAAATAGAAGCATATGCTACTATAGCCAACAATAAATCCGAATTAGAACGCAAGAAAGATAAATCGGTAAGTGGTGTATTTACAGGAGCGTATGCTCTGCATCCCTTTACGCAGAAAAAACTGCCGATCTACATCTCGGAATATGTACTGAGCGGATATGGAACTGGAGCCATCATGGCCGTCCCTGCTCATGATGACAGAGATCATGCATTTGCAAAGAAATTTGGAATAGACATCATTCAAGTCATTTCTTCTAAGGAGGAAATAGATATCCAAGAACAGAGCTACGATGCCAACTACGGTAAGCTCATGAATAGCGAGAACTTTGACCGACTTACGGTAAAAGAAGCGTCTCAAGCCATTATTCAACTGGCAGAAGAACGTGGATTTGGCACCAAGAAAATAAACTACAAGTTGCGTGATGCAGGCTATAGCCGCCAACGTTACTGGGGTGAGCCCTTCCCTATCGTACACCAAGACGGCATACCCACCGTAATCAATGAATTGCCTGTAGAGCTGCCACCTGTAGACAGCTACGAAGCAAAAGGAACGACTGAAAGTCCGCTTGCTAATAATGAAGAATGGGTAAACTATACCAATGGAGGGGTTAATGGGAGAAGAGAAACGGACACTATGCCAGGATATGCGGGTAGTAGCTGGTACTTCCTCCGCTACATGGATCCAAATAATGATCAAGAGTTTGTAGGAAAAGAAAGCTTAGAATACTGGAATCAAGTAGACTTGTACATAGGAGGGACGGAACACGCTACAGGTCACCTGCTGTACAGTAGATTCTGGACAAAGTTCCTCTGTGATAGAGGACACATCTCTTTTGATGAGCCGTTCAAAAAACTGGTGAATCAAGGAATGATTCAGGGAGAGAGTAAGATATTAAACCTCGGGAATAGAGAAGTGCATATCCCTATTAATAAACTCACTAAAGAGGGGAAATTGACACCACAAATATTCAACCAAATAAAATCCAAAGACAATCGATTCAATGATATATCTACGGAAAATTTGACCTTAGATAATGGGATTATTCCATTGATTAGCAAGATCGAAAAAATGTCTAAATCATTACTAAATGTAGTGAATCCTGACGATGTTTCTAACCAATACGGAGCAGACACCCTACGTCTCTACGAAATGTTCCTAGGGCCACTAGAAGACAGCAAGCCTTGGAGTACCAAAGGAATAGACGGCACCTACCGTTTCTTGAAGAAGCTATGGGCTCTATTCTACGACCAAGATGGCACTGCTCAGTGGAATGATACCGCCGCGAGCAAGGATTCTATGAAAACCTTGCACAAAACCATCAAGAAAATTACAGACGATATCAATGCCATGTCTCTCAATACCTCTGTAGCTCAATTTATGATTTGTGTAAATGAACTCGGTAGTCAGAAATGTCAAAATAAAACTGTGCTGGAACAAGTATTGATATTGCTCAATCCATTTGCACCACACATCACAGAGGAGCTTTGGAATGCTATAGGAAACAAAGGATTCATAGCAGACGCTACATGGCCAGCGTATGATGAAAAGCACCTAATAGAAAGCAGCAAGCTCTACCCCATTTCTATCAACGGAAAGACAAGGACCAACCTTGAATTCCCGCTAGATATGAGCAAAGATGAAATCGAAAAAAATGTGCTCGCTAATGAAATAGTTCGAAAATGGCTCGACGGAAAACCACCTAAAAAAGTGATTGTAGTGCCAGGTAGGATTGTGAATGTAGTACTATAGGGAGTGAAATCAATTAAAGTTCGGTAATACATTCCTCTGTAAAGAATCGGATTAAAACCGTCGAGTGGTAGTAATCCTTATTTACGTTTATTACCTTCGACCTATCAAACAAGAGTAATACCATGAATAGCTGGATAGATATACCGAACAACTCAGATTTTAGCATACATAACTTACCCTACGGTATGTTTGTACGTGACGATAAGCCCACTCCAGGAGTGGCTATTGGAGATAGCATTATAGACCTAAACGCTTGTGCAAAAGTTGGTTTATTTGCCGATCTAGGTTTTGATACTGCTGTTTTCGAATCGGCTGTACTCAATGATTTCATAGCTTGTGGTAAAGACGCCTGGAGCACGTTACGTGCATTCCTCATAGAAGAACTTACCACAGAGGGTCAACTTTTTGTGTTTAAAGAAAAAGTAATAGTCGATAGACTGGGAGCTGCCATGTGTATGCCCGTGACTGTAGGCGACTACACAGATTTCTATAGCAGTATAGAGCACGCTACCAATGTTGGTAAGATGTTTCGCCCAGACAACCCCTTGCTACCAAACTGGAAACACATACCTGTAGGTTACCACGGTAGAGCAAGCAGTATAGTCGTGAGCGGTACTCCACTGAAAAGACCAAGTGGACAAATGATGCCACCCGACGCAGATAAACCTGTTTTTGGAAAAAGTAAACGTATGGATTTAGAACTGGAGATGGGCTTTATTATAGGCAAATCTACCACTCTTGGCGAACCAATATCTATTGATAATGCAGAGGATCACATCTTTGGGAAGGTAATATTCAATGACTGGAGTGCTCGCGATATACAAAAGTGGGAGTATGTACCACTAGGACCTTTTTTAGGCAAAAATTTTGGGTCTACCATATCACCATGGATCGTTACTATGGAGGCCTTAGCTCCATTCCGCTGCGAGAGTGTAAAGCAAGATCCTGAGGTTTTGCCGTATCTTCAATACAACGGAGACAAAAATTTTAATATCAATCTAGAAGTAGGCCTCACACCAGACGGTGACGAGGAAACCATAATAGCGGAAAGTAATTTCAAGTATATGTACTGGAATATGGCACAGCAGCTTACACATCATACCGTAAATGGATGCAACGTAAATGTGGGTGATATG
>CAJXIQ010000111.1 GCA_913054375.1 uncultured Bacteroidota bacterium | reverse complement strand
TGCTGTGGCAATAGTTCATATTTATCCATCGGAAACCTGTGTCCAGCGGGCAAATCATATTTGTAGACGGGTGAGTAAGCAATTTTCAGCACAGTGGAATAACCTGTGAAGTGTCATAAATGTTCAAAAACGCCATAAATAGAGGCATAGCTATTGTATTTCTAATAAGAATATTACTTTTGCAGCCATTTTTTTCGTAAAGGAGGACATGATACATTGATAAATAACACAAACGAAAATCAAGATCCAATCTTGAATGACGCTACTGAAGCCAAGGATGCTACAGTTGAAGCGACAACAAACGATGCTCCAGTAGAAGCTACTGAATCTACTCAAAACACACACGTTTCTGAAACACCTGTCCACAATCCTGATGCCTTTGATTGGTCTCAAGACAAAGCTGGATTTGGTGCGTATGACGAGTCTCAAAACAAAGACATGAAGGACTTGTATGCAAACACTATCAAACAAGTAGATGAAAAGACACTTGTGATGGGTAGAGTAGTAAGCATTTCTTCTGACGATGTAGTGATAGACATAGGATTTAAATCTGATGGTCTAGTCTCGCTAACAGAATTTAGAGATACTCCAGACCTAAAAGTAGGTGATGAAGTAGAAGTGTATGTAGACGAAACAGAAAATGCTCTAGGACAACTTGTTCTTTCTCGCAAGAAGGCTATTGCTGAAGGTGCTTGGGAAAGAATCCAGAAAATCATGGAGAATGGTGAAATCGTTAAAGGTTACATCCAATCAAGAACCAAAGGTGGTCTTGTTGTTGACGTGATGGGAATGGATGCATTCCTTCCAGGATCTCAAATAGATGTTAAACCCGTAAGAGATTACGACCAATATGTAGGTAAAACTATGGAATTCAAGGTTGTAAAAATTAATGAGGTTTACAAAAACGTAGTGATATCGCACAAAGCGATCATTGAAGATGACATTGAAGCTCAAAAAGCAGAAATGATATCAAAACTAGAAGTAGGACAAGTACTGGAAGGTACCGTGAAGAATATGACTTCTTTCGGTGTATTCGTAGACCTTGGTGGTCTAGACGGACTACTTCACATCACAGATATATCTTGGGGTCGTATCAACCACCCAGAAGATGTACTTGAGTTAGATCAGAAGATACAAGTTGCTGTTCTTGAGTTTGATAATGAGAAAAAACGTATCTCTTTAGGTATGAAACAACTTACTGCTCATCCTTGGGATAGCATGAAAGAACTCAAAGAAGGGGAGAAAGTTAAAGGTAAAGTTGTAACGGTAGCAGATTATGGAGCATTTGTAGAGATAGAAGCAGGCGTAGAAGGTCTTATTCACGTTTCTGAAATGTCTTGGTCTCAGCACTTACGTAACCCATCTGATTTCATAAAAGTAGGTGACGAAGTAGACGCAGTAATACTTGACATAGACAAAGAAGAGCACAAGCTTTCTCTTGGTCTGAAGCAACTTACTAGCGACCCTTGGGATAAAATTGAAGAAAAATACCCAATGGATAGCAAGCACACTGGTATCGTACGTAACCTCACGAACTACGGATTATTCGTAGAACTAGAAGAAGGTGTAGACGGTCTTGTACACGTTTCTGACCTCTCTTGGTCTAAGAAAATAAAGCACCCAGCAGAATTCACTAAGAAAGGTGAAGAGCTTGAGGTTGTTGTATTGGAAATAGATAGAGACAACAGAAGATTAAGTCTAGGGCACAAGCAAATTGATGAGAATCCGTGGGATACTTTCTCTAGCGTATTCACTCTAGGTTCAGATCACGAAGGTGTGATATCTGAAATCAATGACAGAGGTATTATTTTGACTCTTCCTTATGGTGTAGAAGGATTCGCTCCTAAAAAACACATGAAGAAAGAAGATGGTACTGAAGTGAAGATGGACGAAACTTTGAACGTACGAGTAATAGAATTTAACAAAGATGCTAAGCGTATCCTTGTTTCTCATACAGATATCTGGAAAGAAGTAGAAAGAGCTCAAAAATCTGAGCAACAAGCTGACACCAGACGTAAAACTGCAAATACAAATAAGTACGTAGACAAAATGAACAAAGGAACAGAGCGATCTACCCTTGGTGAGTTGGATGTACTTGCAAATCTTAAAGCTCAAATGGAAGCATCTCCTGCAAAGAAGGCAGCTCCCAAAAAAGAGGCTCCAAAGAAGGAAGCAAAGAAAGCAGAACCAAAAGCTAAAAAAGCAGAACCAAAGGTTGAAAAAACAGAAGAAGTATCTAATGATCTAGGTGCTATGACTGTTGCTCAACTTAAAGCACTTGCCAAAGAAAAAGGTATCACAGGATACACTTCTCTTAAGAAAGCAGAGCTTGTAGAAGTTTTAAGCAAATAAGCTTTAACAACCATAATGCAAAGTCCCGACCAATTGGTCGGGACTTTTTTTTGTCCTTTTGTTTGCTACATCGTTGGGTAGTAGATTGAAAAAACAGATATTTGACCCAAGATGAACTACTGGCTAATAAAATCCGAACCTTTTAAGTACAGTTGGGACCAGATGGTAGAAGACAACTCTACCTACTGGGATGGAGTAAGAAGCTATCCCGCTCGCATTCAACTGAGGGCTATGCGAGACGGAGACATTTGTTTCTTCTACCACAGCAATGTAGGAAAGGAAATAGTCGGCTTATGTCGGGTTATAAAAGAAGCATACCAAGACCCTACTACGGACGACGAAAAATGGGTTGCCGTAGATGTACAAACCATAAAGCCGCTAAATAAGCCCGTAACTCTTGCACAAATAAAAGCAAATGAAACCCTAGCCAATATGGCTCTTGTAAGACTTGGCAGGCTATCCGTAGGACCCGTAGAGGATTTTGAGTTTGACGAAATCATGAAAATGGGGGAAACCAAATTATAACATATGAAAAGGATAATACTAGAACATCGACAAGTAGACCTTATCCTTACCCGTATCTGCCATCAATTGGTAGAAGAACATGGCGACTTCAGTAATACCGCCATACTATCGCTGCAACCCAAGGGAACACCCTTCGGGAAAGCCCTAGCTACTCGACTAGAACACATTTTTAATATCAAAGCAACATACGGTGAACTGGATACCACTTTTCATAGAGACGATTTCAGACGTTCAGATAAATTGCTCATCCCAAATGAGGTCAACATAGACTTTGACATTGAAAACAAACGCATAATACTGGTAGATGATGTGCTCTATACAGGTAGATCAATACGAGCTGCATTAGATGCAGTAAACGACTACGGCAGACCGGCTAGCGTAGACCTAGTCACCTTAATTAATAGAAAATACAAAAGAGAAGTACCCATCCAACCCGACTACGTAGGCGAGCACATTGATTCTAGAACAGATGACTATGTAAAAGTAGAATGGGAAAAAGCCAATTGCAAAGTTTGGATAATAACAGATACCAATAAATAATGTCATTACTATCAACAAAACACCTCCTTGGTATAAACGACATCACTAGTGATGACATCCAACTAATTTTCAAAACAGCAGACAACTTCAAACAGGTCATAAATAGACCGATAAAAAAGGTACCCTCGCTGCGAGATGTTACTATTGCAAACGTATTTTTTGAAAACAGTACCCGCACCAAGATATCTTTTGAATTGGCAGAAAAACGACTGTCTGCAGATGTAGTCAATTTTAGTAGTGGAAGTTCCTCCGTAAAAAAAGGAGAAACACTTTTAGATACAGTAAATAATATTCTTGCCATGAAAGTAGATATGGTAGTAATGCGGCATCCTGCACCTGGAGCCCATCAATTCCTTTCTAGGCACATAGATGCAAGTATTATTAATGCCGGCGACGGCACCCACGAGCATCCAACACAAGCATTGCTCGATGCCTTCTCATTACGTGAAAAGATGGGCGACCTCACCAATAAAAATATCCTAATTGTGGGAGACATACTGCACTCAAGGGTAGCCTTAAGTAATATATACTGCCTCCAAAAACTAGGGGCCAATGTACGCGTATGCGGGCCTCCTACCCTACTACCTAAGCACATAGCAAGCCTTGGAATAGCCGTAAGTCATAACCTAGAAGAAAGTCTAGAATGGTGTGATGCAGCCAATATGCTGCGCATACAATTGGAACGACAAGAAGACAAATACTTCCCCAGTTTACGCGAGTACTCACTGCAATACGGCGTAACACTTCCGATGCTCCAAAGACTAAATAAAAAAATAATACTTATGCATCCAGGACCTATAAATAGAGGTGTAGAAATAACAAGTGAAGTAGCAGATTCTGATCAAAGTATCATTCTAGATCAAGTAGAAAACGGTGTTGCAGTAAGAATGGCAGTATTGTACCTACTTGCTGCTCAGAAATAAGCAATGCAGAGCAAAGTATACATACTCTACACAGGGGGCACCTTCGGTATGAAAAGTACCGATGCCGGACTAGAACCCAGTTCGTGGGATGAGATTATCTCCTACCTCCCAGCCATCAAAAATCAGACCTATTTTCACTATTTTTCGGAGATAAACTTCACTTTTGATACACTAGAACCCGTCGTAGACTCTAGTGATATGACGCCGGAAACATGGAAAAGAATTGCCACTCGTATCGTGGCTAATTATAAGGACCACGACGGATTCATTATACTGCACGGCACAGATACATTAGCTTACACATCATCTGCTCTGAGTTTCATGCTAGAAAACTTGAGCAAACCCGTTGTGCTTACTGGAGCTCAGCTCCCAATTTTTCATCCACGTACTGATGGCATAGTCAATTTAAGCAACGCCATTTATATAGCTGGTTACAAAAGCTTTAGAATAGATTGTATACCCGAAGTGTGCATTTGTTTTAATGATGATGTCCTGCGCGGAAATAGAGCAGTAAAGACAAGTACAAACGACTTTGAAGGTTTTAGCTCGCCCAATTTTGACAACCTAGCCAACCTGGAACAAAATATAGAAGTACGCACACATTTGGTGTATTCGCCCAATACAAAAGCATTGAAGCTGTACACAGAGTTTAGTGAACGCGTAGTCAATGTGACCGTTTTTCCAGGGTACAACACCAGTGTGCTCATAGAATTGGTGCGTAGCGGTAAGCTGGAAGGCATCGTACTAAAAACATTTGGAGCAGGCAACCTCCCAACAGGAAAACAATGGAAGACACTTGTAGAAGCCTGTGAGGAGCAAGAGACAATTATCTTGGCGACCACACAATGTCCCAACGGACAGATAGAGTTAGGTCAGTATGCGAGCAGTAATGTGCTAAAAAGTAAAGCTGTAGTAGATGGAAAAGACATCACCCCAGAGGCAGCACTTACCAAATTAATGTGGGTGATTGGCAATTTTGATGCTACGAAACGTTGTACCATGTTGGCACAAAATCTACGAGGCGAAATATCATAACATAAGTGCCTGATAATAAGACATTTAAATCTTAATGATTGTGAATTGTTTGTGGATATATCCAACAGACTGAAACATCCCTAAGCCCACCTAAAAATCGTACTTTCACGCTTTAATTTTAACCAAAAAAATGAGCGAACAGAACAAAAGTTATGATGCTGATAGTATCCAGGCCTTAGAGGGCATGGAGCACGTAAGAAAGCGCCCGTCAATGTACATCGGAGACGTTGGAGTGCGAGGATTGCATCACTTGGTTTATGAGGTAGTAGATAACTCTATAGATGAAGCAATGGCAGGCCATTGTGACAAAATAGATGTTTGGATAAATGAAGACAACTCCGTATCCGTAAAAGATAACGGCAGAGGTATCCCTGTAGCGATGCACAAAAAAGAAGGTGTATCTGCTCTACAAGTAGTGATGACTAAAATCGGTGCTGGGGGCAAGTTTGATAAAGACTCGTACAAAGTTTCCGGCGGTCTTCACGGCGTGGGAGTATCTTGTGTAAATGCATTATCAATAGACTTAAAAGCATCGGTCTACAAAGACGGAAAAGAATGGGAACAAGAATACTCCCAAGGCAAAATAAAATATGAAGTGCGCGAGGTTGGTCCAACGTCGGATCAAGGTACAATGGTTACGTTCTTGCCAGATCCAGAAATCTTTGGTGAAACCACCGTATACAATTACGATACACTCTCATTGCGTATGCGTGAACTTTCATTCTTAAATAAAGGAATAGAGATTAGCATTACAGACAAAAGAAACAAAGACGAAGAAGGCAACTTCATTCGTGAAGATTTTAAAAGCACAAATGGTCTAAGTGAGTTTGTCCGCTATCTGGATGGCACACGTACGCCTATTATGGGTAATGTTATAGCCATGGAAGGTGAGAAAAATGGTATTCCTGTGGAAGTTGCTATGATATACAACACTTCCTATTCAGAGAACTTACATTCTTATGTAAACAATATTAATACACATGAAGGAGGTACTCACCTGAGTGGTTTTAGACGTGGTCTTACGCATACACTTAAAAAGTATGCAGATGAGTCTGGAATGTTATCTAAAATGAAATTT
>CAJXIQ010000110.1 GCA_913054375.1 uncultured Bacteroidota bacterium | reverse complement strand
CTAAAGAGATGTTGCAAGATATTGGAGGATTCAATCTGTCTCTTGGTATGCGAGGGAGTAAATCTGCTTATGGAGAAGATACAGACTTAGCTGCTAGGCTAATGGCTAATGGAGAAAAAATACGCTATGACCCAGCTGTTGCCATATATCACTGCTCGCATCAAAACAGTGTGCAGAGTTACTATAAGTCATATCTTACACTAGGTAGAAATTCATATGAAGTGAATAACGCAAATCACTCGTGGGTAAAACTCTCCTTGTGGTGTATTAAAGAGTTGATTCGTGCACCGTTTATATTTATGGGTGCATGGGTCGGGTATCGAAATGTAAAAACAGCGTTAGTGAAAGCAGGTATACCCGTAGCTTTAGCCCTAGGAAGAATTAGTGGTGCCTATTTTCACCAAAAGTAGTTAATATCGTCTTTTCAAATATAGACCACGTTAAGCTCTTCTTATAGTACTCGTAGGTTGATTTACGCAGTGCTGTATATGCTTCAGAGTTCCCAATGAATTGTTCTATTATAGCCACGGCATCTGTTTCAGTTTCTACGATAAAACCATTTACACCTTCCTTTACAACGGAATTAATTCCTCCTACGTTTGACACTATTACGGGTAGTCCTACACTATTAGCTTCGTTGATTACTATAGGTGTGCAGTCTGCTCTAGACAGTAATACGAAAAAATGTGCTGCTTTATAGTAAGCGACCATTTGTGCAATCCCTTCTTTTGTCTGTTTGTCAATCTTAATATTCGTGCCTACGATAGTGCCCTTGCAACCAAGAAGTTTTACGAGAGAACTACTTTTGTCTATTCCCTTACGTTGGTAGTCTATTCCTACAGTGAGTAGAGATAATTGACTTTTCTCTGACGGAATAGTGATGGAAGTTAGCCCTTCATCTGGTATGTTACTACCAAAGTTTATATGCCGTAGTTTTTGGGTTAAGCTAGGGTAATGCTGTGCGGTACTTTGCAGTGCCCAGTCTGAGGTATAAAATAAGCAGTCGTACTTTATTAAAGATTTTTTCTCTACAGAAGCTGCATTTTTAGCTCCGTTGTATGTGAGTGTTGTATACAGGCTATAGTCATCTCTCAAGAGATGAAAATTTGCATCAGCAACAAGGTAGGCTGGGCATGTGGGATTGAAATGGAGTAACTCAGACCCAGAGCCCAAGACCAAAAGTAAGTCGGGTTTATATTCTGATGTCTTCTTGAGCAGCGTAGGACTGTAGATGAGGCTTACGTAGCTATTGAAATAAACATTGCTTCTGGTGCCGAATAGCTTGTACCTAATACGTGATACCATCCCCAATAATTTTTGCAGTTTATGTGCAGTAGGTGAGTAGCAGGTTTCTATTGTGTTATTTTTAGCTAATTGGCGAAGTACTGCGGCATTTATTCCAGACCAGTAAATCTCTTTTTCTACGGGTAATATGCTAACTATCAGTATTTTCAATAGATGGTGTTTGGTTGTATTTACTTTGTTTTACCTATTTATAAAGCAATGTTAAGGAGTATTTTTTGAATAGCCGTGGCAACGGTATTATTTCTATCAATTGAATTATTTGACTTTTTAAAAGTATATGGGCCGAAAAAATTGCATTTTAGCACCCAAGTTTGACATTCAATCTAGTAATACCCGTATACAATAGGCTTCATTCTTTGCGTAGATTGATGCGCAGTATTGAACGCACAACGATAAGGGGTAACATGAATCTGTATATCAGTTGTGATGGAGGTGCTTCTCCAGATGTAGTCACATTTGTTAATAGCTATTCGTGGGAGTACGGCGTGTATGAGGTAATACGACATGATGTACAACTTGGGGTAGATCAGCATAACCTTGCTTGCATGAGACTTGCAGAGCATTTAGAAAATGTAGTAGTACTAGAAGATGATCTAGTGGTGTCTCCCGCTTTTCAGAGTTATTTGCTAAGTATGGAATCTCTTGCACAGTCAGAGAGAAATTTAGCAGGCATCAGCTTGTATCGTTATCCGATGGTAGAGCAAGATCATTTTTCATTTGAGTTGATACCAAATGAGGAGTTTATCTATTACCAGCAGCGGTCCAGTAGCAATGGCTGTTTTTATACTTGGGACATGTTGCAACCCTATTTTGAGTTTTTAGAGACGTTTAATTCTGATTTTGAGAGTTATATTCTACCGCAGAATGTAATGAATTGGGGTGATGAAGTCTGGGAAAAAAGCTTTTACTGCTATCTACAAAAGGCTAATAAATATGTGGCCTTCCCGCGGTATAGTCTTACATCCGATTTTGCAGATATTGGCGTGCACATGAAAAAGCAAACCAATAAGTATGCTCATCAATCCATGCTATTCCTTGGTAAGAAGTTTAGTGCACCAAGTCAATTGCTAGACAGTGATAATGTGTATGACGCTTTTTACGAATTGGCAGCTGAAACCTACAAGAAATACGTGCCAGAGTTATTGGAATACGATTTTGAAGTAGATTTATATGGCAACAAAAAAATGCAAAACATTGCGGCTACCTATGTTTTATCATCCAAAAGGTGTACCACGCCCATACTGGGGTGGGCAAGAACACTCAAGCCAGAAATAAATAATATCATACTGGTAGAACAAGGAGATTTTTATAGTCTGGGACTAACAGAGCATTTCAGCGATAAAACTACGAATGAAAGCTTGAGAGAAAAATTTCTGTACTACTTCCCAGATACTCGATTGAGCTCATTAATTAAAATGAAGCTTGCGGAGATTATCTCGCGTTTTCAGAGATAGTCATCTTATACAGACCGAGACTGTCAGTCCTATTCCTGTACAATGACTGCAAGGTCAACTTCCCTTTCACCGGCTCAGTTACCTTAATTATTCTCGTTTCATAGTCTTTATTGTATTCATTAATCTCAGCAGCAAAAAAATGTGCATCACTATTTTTGGTAAAAAAAGCAATATCTCCATTTTTGGGTGGAGTGACTATAAAGTAGTCTTGATTAGCTACGTTCATTATCATTTTGGCAGATCTAGATTTAGCATACAAAGGCAGTCCTATGTGCTGATCAATGAAGACAGTATGCGTCGGCTCTGAACGAGCTAAATCTACTATTTTGGCATTTATTTCCAGCGCTTTTTCAGCGTAGGATGGATTTTCGAGATGCACAATAGTATGGTGTATGATATTGGTGTACACATTGAATATAACAGCTAATGTTACTGCTGCTTGAGTAATCTTTCCCTTAGAGATGGATGTAGTAAGTACGAAAGGTACTAGAAGAAAAATATAGTAGTAGTACGGACCAAGTAAAATACATAATAAAAAAAGTACGCTATAATTAATTATGAATACAGGTGCCCATATTTTTCGCTTGGCAATGGCTAAGGCTATTAGGGTAATACCACTATACATTAAAAATTGGCGAAAGTCCATGAGCGGATTTCCCTCTAAAATTCTATTTTTAAGTATCGAGAAGTGATGTATTTGAGGTGTCGAAAGGAGTATGTAGGTGATCAGTACAATTGTGCAGCTATAGATTACCAGGTAGATGTTACTTTTTTTGATAAGAAGATTTTTGCTGGCAAGTACGGCGGCACCCATTAGAAAGGCATTTGGTGGATGTATTAGAAAGAGAATAAAACCTAGCGGTATAGACACTTTCCAATTTATTCTATTTTCAATAAATAGATAGGGGTATGCTAAACATCCAATCAAAATAGTAAAGATTTCTGGGCGATTGGTAAGAATAATATAGTTACTAATAATCAATAAAATCAGGCCTATACTTAAGTTGTACCGCTCTTTTCGTATGAATAGCACAACAGCGAGAAGTGCCAATAGAATGCTATAGAATAGTTTGGGAACGTAGATAGAGGAGCTTAGAGCGGCAATTGGAGCAATTACTAGCCCATAGAGATAGTCGGGCTTGTCATGCAGATAGTCATTGTATGCTATACCACTATCTCCTCTCAGCAGGGTATATGCGTGACCAAAGTCCCAAGCCGTATCCATAGCATTGAGTGGGACAAGTAAACGAGCAATACTTGCTATAATTACTACAATGGCAATCCAATAAAAGCCTCTCATATTACCTCATAAGGTATATTTTCCCGTATCCATTATGAAAGAATTTATCGCCAGCAGATTCTCTTTGTTGAATATCCTCACCATTTATTTTAGCTGTTACCTTATAAAGATACACACCATTTGCAAGTTGGTCGCCAAACTCGTCTGTTCCATTCCAAGTAAATTCTGAGATATTGTTACCTATTCGAATAGGCCCTATTTCTGCTAGTGTAATTTCACGTACCACCTTACCAGTTACCGTTAGTATCTGTATTTTCATATAGTCTGGCACGATGTCTCCTGTTAACGTATACACAAATTTCATGCTCGTAGTGAACGGATTTGGATAAGGGTATACATTGGTAATTTGAGATTCTTTTATCACTTCGAAATTAATACTGTAAGCAAGATCACTACTGGAATTTCCAGAAACATCTGATACAGCTACGTCAAGTCTATACTTACCAGACTCAAGGCCCTCAGGAATATACTCCAAAATAGCTTTATCTCCAGGGCCAGTGGCCGGATAAAATGTAGCACCTGTCATGGTAGATAGAATAGAATCGATTTCTCCCGTGGGATTTTCTGAGTCGTCTAGATAGGATATGGTGGCTGTAAATGCTTCAGGATCACTAATAAATAGGAAACGATTGTCATCTAAAACGGACATGGTAATAACTGGAACAGAAGAAACAATATCAAAATCCAAAATATGAGCTCCATCAAATACCACGTCTAGGATAGGGTTCTTTTCATCTTTTTCTACTACATAAGATAGGCTTATGACGTTGTTCTCGAGTTGCTCCTCTGGTTGGTCAAATTTTGGGTTCACAGATATGATGAAGTCGTTTTTACCAATGAGGTTGAGGGTGCCTAACTTGTAAGCTAAAATGATAGAGTCACCAGAAGCCAACGGTGCGTATCGTTTCATTTCTATCGTATCACTTGTATTGTCACTTCTTAAATTTACAGCGTGTACCAAGATACTATCCATATCATAGCTAGATATGTTCTTATATGCAGTGGCAAAGCGAATAGAGTCTCCTTGTTGGATGGTGTCATGTGATTGTTCGAAAACAATATCGGGCATCAATGAGCCTTCAGGAACACCATCGTACAGAACTGTCCACCTTTCATGACTGGCAGGCGTTCGTCTATCTTCATCTTTATAGTGAGCACGTACTTTTAGGTTTGGGTAGCTACTCGCATCGATCAATGACAAATCAACTGTTTTAGCGTTGGTGGGAGGGACGAGTACCGTATCTGTTTGGTTTGGTCTTACCCCTAAAATAGAGTACGCTACAGTGTCCGCATCTGTATCTCGACTATCGCCTTGTATTCTGTAAAATTGTTTCCAATTCTTAGATGGACCCACATTTTTGGTTGTGAGGTCTCCACTAGTGAGTAAAGGTGAAAATTGTTTTGATCCAGGTACGAGTTGATCGTGAGGATCTAGGCTAGATTGATAGTTTGCAACAAGTTCTATAGCCTCTCCTATATCATCCCCTTTGAATCCCATGAGACCATATGGGTCACCGTGATTAATAGTTCTTATTTTGGCAGCTCCAAATTGCTCTAGTGCTGTAAAAAGAGAATCTGACCAAGTTTCTATGTCTACATCTCCATTAATGAGAAAGAATAAGTGCCAACCCTTTGGAATACGTCCAAGAAGATTATACATAGAATCTCTTTGGACGGATATTTTCGGGTCAAAAAAGTATACACCAGACTTTTTCCCCGTTTCGTAATATTTAAATCCAGGGATGTAGTCTCTCGATCTATTGGTTAGATTATAGATGTTGTTCTCTTCGCTATATCGATCAAGGTTGTCAGGATTTACAACCATCATTTCTACTTGGTTTCGGGCATATCTTCCTTGAGCTTTTTTGTCGTCGTCGATTATATTTATTTTGAACCAAGTAGTTTTTATTCCTCCTGGATACATATCATATCTACCAGAGAGTGTTCGCTTAAAAGCAAGTTTATTTTTGATGGTATCAATGCCGACAGTTTTGGTAGTCGCCTCTGCAAGCTTTGATAAATAACCCTGTGACCAGCCATTTGGGCTATTAAAAATTAGCGAGAATGAAGATTGTACATACTTCGTAGGATCATTAAAATCTGCTGCAAACACAGCACGCCAAAAGAAATCAGTACTATCAAAAGGAGGTAGGATAAATGTATGTTCTACTATATTATCAGCTATGATCTCATTAGATACTTGTAGTACTGGGCTATTAAAAAGCGGAGTTGTATCTATTTGAAAAATAACGGCATTGTTTTTTGCTAGTAGATTATTGTTCTGAACTTTTAGGGTCACGTCAGAAAAGGGTTGTATACCATCTTTTTTAGGATAGAGAATAGACAGTCGATTTGAAGGTAGAGAGAAGGTGAAGTCCAATGTATTGTTTGTTTCTCCCGCAG
>CAJXIQ010000109.1 GCA_913054375.1 uncultured Bacteroidota bacterium | reverse complement strand
AAGGTCAAAAGGTCAAAAGGTCAAAAAATAAAAAGGTCAAAAGGTCGCAAGGTCAAAAGGTCGCAAGGTCGTAAGATTAAGAGAAATACTAAAAAGAAAACTTGATGTAACCTGGTGGACCAACATTCGCTTCGAAAAAAGCTTTTCTCATGACCTCTGTAAACTGCTAAAATCCAGTGGTTGTATTGCAGTGTCTGGAGGCCTAGAAGTAGCTTCAGACCGCCTACTCAAACTTATAGACAAAGGTGTAACCGTAGAGCAAGTGGCCAGAGTAACCCGAAACTTTACCGAGTGCGGTATAATGGTGCACTCCTACCTCATGTACGGCTACCCTACACAAACGGTACAAGAAACCGTAGATAGCCTAGAGATGGTTCGCCAACTCTTTGAGGCGGAAGTAATACAATCCGGATTTTGGCATCAGTTTGCACTAACAGCACATAGTCCTGTAGGGCTAGATCCAGATACATACGGCATTACTCCCCACTTGGAGAAAATCACCTTTGCCAATAATGATGTACAGTTTACCGACAGTACAGGCATAGATCACAGTCAGTTTAGCTTTGGACTCAAGAAGTCACTCTACAACTACATGCACGGCATTTGTTTTGATACTCCACTGCAAGATTGGTTTGATTTTGATATACCGGCGCCTACTATTGACTCAAACTATATAGCCAACTGCCTAGACTCCGAGTCTTCAACACTCCCAAGAGCTACGGATAAACTTATCTGGATAAATGCACTTCCTAGTGTATCCCAAGAGAATGATTTTGTGACTATTACTTTTCACTCCAAAAAAACATCTGACAGTATAGAATTGGACACAGAGCTTGGCCATTGGTTCGCAGCTTGGCTGGATAAAATGCACTACTCCAATGCTTACACTACCACTTTCAAGCAGTTTAAAACTTCTTTTGAAGAAGACTATGACGACATAGAAAATCTGTGGAACAGTGAGGTAATAGATGTAGCTAGGGAGTTTGGGTTACTTGTATTGTAAGGGTTCATGAAGAAGTGCTTACACCCAGATAGGTGCGGCATTCAAAATTCAATCCTGAAAAAAAAGTCCAAATATTTATATGCTACAGCACCTGCCACTCAAATGTAGTGTGACCCGATTGGCCGGCAGCATTATAAAAATTCACAAAACGCATCTTGCACTTGAAGCCAGCATTAGTAGAAATTAGGTATGTTTTATCGCCAAGTATCTCATAGGCGTTCTTCGCTCTATTGAAGTTTTTCCAGTCCCAACCTATCACATCTTTTTTACCTGAAAGACGTGTTGCATCAAAATTTTCATCCTGCACCGTTTCAAAGGGCATATCTACCTCATAGCTCAGTGTTTTGCCTTGTATAGCACCATATATAAGATAATCTTGGGTAATATTGTCTACCGTCACTAAGTCAGTGTACTTCCCAAAAGCAATGTCGTACTCCTTTTCTGTTGGCAAGTCAAGTGTCTTCTTTTCGCGTATGTTATAGTAAAAAGAAAGCTTGTTTATTTCCTCGAAAACCTCATAATCAGAACCTATTGCATTTTGCCATATTTTGATTCCCGTAGCGGTTCGCTCAAAACGTACAGAAGTTAAACCAATAGGAGTAAAACCTTCATCTGAGCCATAATCTACCACATAGATTTGATTTTCGGCCAGCTCCCATTGAGACATTTTTTCGTAGTTATCGTACGTTAAGTTCCTAAAATCTAGACCTACAGTATCTTCTAGTTTATCCCACGTAGCATCAAACTTAGCTACTCGCATACTACGGAAATAGTTGAGACGAATAACATCTTCGTCTATATAAAAATCCCAGTCCATAGGACTTACTTCTGCTAACACTTGAGATTTATCCAACGAATAAAAGGCCACAGTGTCCTTCTTATTGACTCCCGCATACAGTTCTACAGACGTACCAAACCTTAGAGAAGGCTCTACAGCTTCTTCCTTAGGAAAACAAGCAGCCAGTAGGATTATGGATAAGTAACTAATCTTTCTTAAATAGGGCATAACGAACGTTTATAAAATAAGTTCTTCCAGGACTCACAGAGACAAAACTTGTACTGGGGGTGTGTGCTCCTACCTCTGTAGTATTGGCATCTATATTGATTACATCCAGTAAATTCCTAGCTCCTATGGTCACATGTAACTTCTTATTATTAAAACTCTTATTTAGTGTAAAATCAAACATAGCGTATGCATCTTGCTCCTGCACATTTACATTGGCACTGTCGGTATTGCTAAATACTCGAGACACCTCACCAAAATAATTGAAGAACAGATTAACAGATAGATCATGTTTTTTCCAACTATACGTTGGGTTTACAACTACTTGTGGCGAGAAGAAAAACTCTTTTTTGCTACCCTCTACTCCATTGTATACACCTGTATAATTAAACGATGCATTCAAGCCAAAGTCTTCGTAGAGTATCTTCTGGCTGATGTCTCCACCAACAGACTGGTACTTACCTATGTTACCATATTTGGCTTGTATAGGTCCAGTTATAATTAGTTCTATCTTATTGTCTATGTTGTTATAAAATCCATCTACGGTAGTGCTCATTTGAGCTTTCCCGGCGGTATAGAATTTAACATAACTAGCTGTAAACGAGTGTGACATCTCAGAGTTTAATGTACTGTCTCCAAAAACTTCGTGGCGGCTATCACTGAAATCTAGGTACAATTCTTTGAGTGATGGTGCTCTAAATCCTTTGCCATACGCGAATTTTATTATCTGCGATTTTGGTAAGGTAAATTTCGTTTGTAATGAGTATAGTAGCGGTGATTCAAAGGCAGAATTATAGGCATATCGCACACCACCTCTTATAAGTGCATAGCTGGTAAGCTGCTTTTCTGCACTTACAAATAAGGCTGCATCTAGTTGATCTTGTCGATCACTTTTGATACGATTTCCGGTACCTACCTCATAGTTGCCATCAAAACCAATGAGTGTCTCTATGCCCAATGTCCTTGCTTTATCAAAGCCATAGATAGTTCTGAAAACGGAAGCATTAAATGTCTGCGTATCTTGCTCCTCCTTTCCTTCTACCAGCACATCATCTAGCGTTATAAGATTCCGGTAGTACTTATTTTTTATTCTATTGAAGTTATTGTTGCCCAGTATCATTTGAATACTCGAATTGCCTATTTCATTGCTATAGCTCAGACTATTATCAAATCGTTGATTGGTGTAGTGCTGATCCACCGCCGCCTCTTTGTACGGCAGTAAGGGAGATCCTCTGTCTAGCAACTTAGAACGAAGCAACTCGCTTCGTACATTAATGGTCGCATTATCATGTTTGTAGCTATACTGTATACGGCCGGTATATTGTTCCTTAGGTATCCAATCAAATGTACGGTCTACATTATTTGCACTCCATCCTGTAAACATGGTTCTACCTCCGCTTACAGTAACAAAATGCTTTTTCTTAAAAGACTTTGATGCCGTACCTGTTAAGGCATACTGACCATCTGTCTCATAATTGGCATTTAGGTTAAATCGTGGTTTTGTATTGGTATTATTCGTAACGATATTGATGGTGCCTGCCAGGGCATTACTCCCATAGATCACTGACATAGGACCGCGTATGACTTCTATCTGCTTTGCATTCTCTAGATTAAACTGTTCTAGGTCTAGGTTATTAAACAAGCGACCAATTACTGGTACACCGTCTATTAGTAATTTTACATTGTCTCCCCCTATACCCATCATCGTTATGCCTGATGAACCTATGGCATTATCCCTGCTCAAACGTATATTATTCTGAAAAGAGAGAGCATCACGCAAGTCTACAGCTCCAAGTTCTTCTATCTTCTTCGCAGATATTTTGGAGATATTGAGTACCGTGTTATTGAGGTTTTTATTGGAATGAATGTCAGTCACAATGGTCTCCATCAATTCATAAATAGAATCCTGCTTCACTTTGAGACTGTCACTAGTCCCAATACTAGTTTGTCCCCACGAAACCGTGGAGACAAACATAAATAGTATTGATATGTATATGACTTTATTCAAAGATTACTCTTTGGGTGCTGCTTGTGTTGGTGGTGCTTAGTTGTAAGAAATAAATTCCTTTGGCCAAATCTGTGGTAGATATGGTTTTCGTTTCATGCGCGTTTACCGTGCTACTTAGTACTTCTACACCTTGAACACTCAACAAGGATATAGTCAGTTCTTCGTTCTCCTTGTTATTGATATTTAACACATCGGCAGTAGGATTTGGGTATACACTCGTATTTAGTTCTATTATTTTATTCGTACCTAGCGTACCTGCTTTCAACTGTTTTGTGTTGAAAGAGTAGATTGACGTACCCACTGTATAGTCTGTGAACCAAATCTTGTATACTGCACCGTTTTGAGTTCTTACAAAATAAGCAAGATCTGCAACCATCGAATAACTACCTGTCATACGGTCAAACGTTTTCCAATCCCAACCAATTTCTGTAATTTTAGTATCCCAAGACAAAGATGAAGTATCGTCGCTATCTACACTAACTCCTTCTCTTTTTGCGACATTACAACCCGCATTTATTTTCACACCGCTCACAGGTTGATATCTGCTGTTCGGACCTGCTTGTACGAATGTGATGTATTTTGTAAATAAGATATCCCACTCTTTAGCCATTGGGTTGTCCGTTATGAAATCTCCACCGTCTAAATCTAAGAGAGCAAAGTTTTTACCCATAGACTCTGGCGTAGTTTTACTATATTCATACGTTTTTAAGTTACTCCCGTCTAGACTAGCAGTTCTAAACTTATACAATCCCACTGGGCTCATTTGATCAATTACTACTTTCAGGTAATTACCTGTTTTCGTCTTCAGAATAAATACACGATTTCCATTGATATCATGTTTGTTCATATCATAAATCCCCCATCCATAATCTGGATGCGTAGTACCTTGGTTTGCGAATGCTCCAGCATTCCAAGTAGACTCAGAATTATAAATATTTTTAAAATCAAATCCAGCTGTATCCAGCGTAGACCAGTCTGAGGTGTCTGCGCTATACAAATATAGTTCTGTACCTCCATTTTCGTTGATAATGATACTCGCTCCACGCATGTCTGTAGTGAGACCAATATCCCAAGTAGCTCTATCTAAAGTCACTTTGCTTTGGGATTCAAAATCGTAATATACATCATTCACTCCACCTTGAGAGTTGACTGTGTCTGAAGTTTGAGAAAAACCATGGAGTGTTACTAGTAAAAACAGGCTTGTAATTATTTTATTCATTTTTTTAAATTTATTATGCCGCAAATGTGTGGTGAGATATCACGAGTAAATAACCTATAAAGAAATAAAAATACCCGAAAAAGAAAAAAACAATACGAGTAATGTCATAATTCAGAATGCTTAAAATCAGCTACTTAGTATTTTAAATCAAATTTGACTTATTTTTGTTGTCATAGAAATAGCCCAAAAATGAGCAACGAATCTATACACCTACTCGTCCTGAACACCAACACACAACCTACTGAATATCAGTATACCAATGGATATATATCCTTGTTTATTACAGCTACTGGAGGCGTAGAAATGCCCATGGGACAGCGCAGTGTGCCTCTACCCCCACATTCTGTTTATCTTTTTTATGACCAAAAACGCAGTTTCAATCTAAATTTTGTTGCTCAGAAAAATACGCCGTTGTGTATAATTAACTTGAGCATAGACACGCTCCATAATATTATCACTCACGGCACAGACGAACTCAATTTTTCGCAAGCGGCTATTTTTGAGAAAGAGCAATACCACCATTTTGAAGAAGCAAGTACCACCGTACGCAGATGTGTACACGAGATTTTAGAAAATGAAAGCAATCATCTGCTCAAGGAAGCGAAGAAATTTGCGATACTGGACGACTATTTTAATGCAAGCCGAAGACAGACTGCCTACAAATGTCCGTTCCTCAACCTGAAAGAAAACGTAACCAAAGTCCGAGACGCCAAGGAATTTTTGCTCAAAGACCTGCAGGACGCTCCTACCATTGCAGAGCTAGCCAAATTTGTAGCACTAAATGAATATAACCTTAAGACAGGTTTCAAGGAAATATACGGCAAAACTATCCATGCCTTTCTGAAAGATTATAAAATGAGCAAAGCACGCGAACTTATATTAAAGCGTGAATTTCAGATAGCAGAAATAGCAGATCAACTAGGCTACACCAATGTAAGTCACTTTATCGAAGCATTTAAAAAGAAATATGGGGTCACCCCAAAGAAGTTTGAAATGAGTCTCTCGTAGCAGGACATTTTTTAGTAGTCAATAACAAAATCTCTCCAACAGTAATATGTCATATAAAAACAGCATTTTCATAGCTTCTAGCCTAGATGGCTACATAGCCGACAAAGAAGGAGGCATAGACTACCTACATAATCTTCCAAACCCTACCGGAGACGATATGGGATACACCGATTTTACTTCAGGAATAGATGCTATCATAATGGGACGCACTACCTACCAAACTGTTCTTGCATTTGATATTGAGTGGCCGTACACT
>CAJXIQ010000108.1 GCA_913054375.1 uncultured Bacteroidota bacterium | reverse complement strand
AACATTTTTTTACACGCTGTGCTATTTCTTTAAATGCTGTAGGATCTTCATAATCATCTGGCGTTTGAAACTCCGCACGTATATGATTTTTATAAACACCCTTTTGACGAATCGCTTGACCGTCCCATGCATCAATTTTCTCCGGCGGTCTATCTGCTGTAAGTATTATTAAGGGAACTCTGGCATAAAAGGCTTCTGCTATGGCAGGATAGTAATTGAGGGCGGCAGTCCCACTGGTGCAACTCAATATCACTGGCTGCTTGGTATACGTGGCCATCCCCAAAGCTACAAACGCAGCGCTTCGCTCATCTACTATACTGTTACACAGCTTACTACTATGGTGTAGGGCATATATCACAGGAGCATTTCGGCTACCTGGGGAGAGTACGGCGTGCTCACCTGGCAGGTGAGCGATAAGCGTATTTATGCATTTTTGTATACTCATTTACACTTCAAAAGTACAACGACAAAATGTGGGATAACACACGCTAGCTCATCCTATGTATATTCTAACTGACTACTGTAGCTCTGCAAACCCAAAGAGTACGTCAAAATCTGCACACCAAATGATAATATTTCTGTACAATGTAAAATCTGTATTGGCAGACGCAGTATAGCTAAAAGAACCTTCTACGGCGACTAATTTCCCTAGCTCTATAAAGGTATTATCTGACAAACTGGTACTCGCATAAACGCGTAAGTTAGGACCATTATCCCCTTTAAAATCAATAAAAGAAACTACCTGACCATTTGCATTGCTAAAAACCTCTACTGTACCTCTAGCATCGTGACGGGATGACGATCGAAAGGTACCCGACAATACCAAAGAATCTGAATTGGTAGGCTCAAATCTTTTGTTTGCTTTCACTGGTGTTTCATGTCTTATGCAAGCAGATGCAAATATGGCTACCCAAATAAATAAGGGTAGTTTTAAAGTAAAGATTCTCATAGTACAACTTTTAATCATTGATTTAAACGATAATTACGTAATTACTTACACGGATAAATATCATTTTTGAGCATCTTTTTAACACCACAGAAATAAAAAAAAAGACAACTAGAACAAAAAAATAACTAAACCTTAATTTAGTTATCGTTTACTTTTACCTTTGACATTCATTTATAAGAAAATGGCAATCGAATTAAAAATACCTTCAGTAGGAGAATCAGTAACTCAAGTAACCATTGCAGCTTGGTTGAAAGAAGATGGCGACTATGTAGAAATGGATGAAGCAGTGGCGGAGCTCGAGAGTGACAAAGCTACCGTAGAGCTAAACGCTGAAAAAAGTGGCATACTAAAAATACTAATAGCAGAAGGGGAAGATGTAGAAATTGGCATAGCAGTAGCCACTATTGATACAGATGCTCCGGCCCCGGAAGGCACAGATAAGCCGGCAATAACAGCACCAAAAACTGAGGTAAGGTCTGAAGCACCCGCTCCAATAATAACATCTCCTGCTCCAAACACAAACTACGCTACGGGTACTCCAAGTCCTGCTGCAAATAAAATATTAGCAGAAAAAGGGATCACTGCAAACACTGTTCACGGAACAGGAAAAGACGGGCGTATTACAAAGTACGATGCTATGCTTGCAGAATCTGGTGCGATGGATTACAGCTCTCCTACTGAACCAAGCAGAGAGCAAGAACGTAAGAAAATGAGCAATCTTCGTAAGACTATCGCTCGGAGACTGGTTTCTGCAAAAAATGAAACAGCCATGCTTACTACCTTTAATGAGGTAAACATGCAATCGATATTTGATATCCGCACTAAATACAAGGAACAATTCAAGGAAACGCATGGTGTAGGACTTGGTTTTATGTCATTTTTTACTCGAGCTTGTGCTCTTGCTCTACAGAAATACCCCAAAGTAAACGCTTTCTTAGATGGCGAAGAAATGGTAATGAATGATTTTGTTGATGTATCTATTGCGGTAAGTAGCCCAAAAGGACTTATGGTGCCGGTGATGCGAAACGTAGAGAGTATGACGCTATGGCAAATAGAATCAGAAGTAAAACGCTTGGCGATTAAAGCACGCGATGGGAAGCTTACCATACCAGAAATGACGGGAGGTACATTTACGATCACCAATGGTGGGGTATTTGGATCCATGCTAAGTACACCTATTATAAATCCACCACAGAGTGCAATTTTAGGGATGCATAACATACTGCAACGTGCAATGGTAGAAGACGGAGAAATAGTCGCCAGACCTATGATGTATTTAGCGCTTAGCTATGACCACAGAATAATAGATGGCAAAGAATCTGTGGGATTCTTGGTAACGGTGAAAAACTATCTTGAAAACCCAATGACCATGCTAATGGGCAAAGACCCTATGGATATATTGATGGGATTATAGAAGGAATTTACGCCTAGAGTTATTCGTTTATTTTAGACAAAAAAAGATTATATAACCTCGTTTGCATAAGTAAGCGAGGTTTTTTTTATACTATCACTTCATACTAAATCCTTTTGAACAATTCTGACTGGTAATAGCAGAACATACAATGTAGCTCCAGTTCCAGCGGCTATCTTAATTCTTTTATTAAACCAATTCTATCACATCTAAATCCTTATTCTCTGCTACATACTTGGGCAAGCTGTTTATGATCATCTCTTCCAGCTTACTTATTATCCCTTCTTTTGCATAAAACTTGGTATAAATTAGTCCTACTGCACGTCCAGCATTGTCTGCTTTAAAAGCACGCAAATTGTCAATAGACGAGTCATCAAGTTCTCCGGCTTCCCACTCTGGCATTATGGTGGCACCTCCTTCTAAATCTACTATTTTCTTCAAGGTCTGCAGGCTGGCACTTTCGTAATTAAGGGCTAAATGGTTTAATTTTTCATCTGGCAACGAGCACAGGTTTATGGTTTGCGTACGAAAACAATTTCCTTCACTGAGTAGCCATAGTTTGTCTGCGAGTAAGTCTTCAGCTACCCACGTATTTTTGGCATAGCTAGGGTGACTGGGGTGAGCATATATTCTAAACTTTTCTACATAGATCCTTTTCTCAATCAAGCCTGAATTACGCAACGGAATACTGACTATACCCACATCTAATCTATTTTGCTCTAAGTCGTTAATTATTTCATCTGTAAGTCCCTCTTTTATGGTCAACTTAAGATCAGGATACTTCTGTGCCACCTGACGAATGAGTTGAGGTACCAGCGAATTTGCTATGGTTGGCAGAACACCTATTGTAAGCGAACCACTCACAACACCAGTATGCTCTTTCAATATGGTCTCAATCTGTTGTGTCTCCTGATAAATGACACGAGCCTGCTCAATGATCTTTTTGCCAATAGAAGTAGGCTCTATAGGTTGTCTGCTCCTATTAAAAATAATGACACCTAACTCCTCTTCCAATTTCTTCATTTGCATACTCAAAGTAGGCTGTGTGACGAAGCTAGCTTCGGCTGCTTTTATAAAATTACGATGCTCGTCTAATGCAATGAGATACTGAACTTGTATGAGAGATATATTTAGCATTGCCTCAAAGATAATGTTGAGACTCAAGAAGAGAAACATCCAAGGCTATACTTTTCGTGAATTTATAAATTGATTCGGAATATCTTTTATAGGTCTTCAAACCGTCTTTCTAAGCTCATCTAGCTTTCCCCTCAAGCTTTTAAAAAATTAGTACCTTAGTTTTTCAGAAACTTCACTCAGTAAGATTGACTTTAGGCGTATCTGCTCTATCCATCTATTACACTCCTCCGAAAAATGCGGGCTAAAAGACATATGAGAGTTTGGGTAGATGCGGTCTGTAATATCCTCGAACGCTGCTGGTATTTACGCTCGCCCATCCTACTTAAAGTCTTCTAATTCTTCAAAAAAACCACAGGTTCATACCTACCGTGAGTAAATCTCACTAAGTACATACCACTGTGCAATCTACTAACATCTACTTGCTCTCCGCCTCCTAGATATCCCGAGAGTAAAACTCTACCATCGTAGCTCACAAGTTCTACTTGGTACGTTTTAGCACTGTTTAGAGACAATACATGCGACGTAGGATTGGGATACACCACGATATCTTCATTCTCTAATATACGTACACCCACAAATTTATATTCTGATTGAGCAACTGCGGCTAGTGCATTCACCTTGCCCCACCCCCACTGCGTATTACCTGTCTCTGGCACATCACCTGTACGTATATCTTCTCTAGATGTATTGTGCAATATTTCTTTTGCTTCATTGTACCACAGATTAGGATTTGCCTCGAGCATAAGCGCCACAACACCTGCAGTAGCAGGACTACTCATGCTGGTCCCTGACAGCTTGGAAAAAGGGTATGTTTTACCCTCAAATTCAACGGTTTCATCGATAGTAACATTAGCATCTGTAAAAGACGAAACGCTACTCATAACACTTACACCTGGAGCAGATACATCTGGCTTTATTCGCTCATCTATGGTAGGACCAAAACTAGAGAAATTTGCACTAAACCCGCCACCTATGACTACACCATTTCTACGGACCTCACTCTGGTGTGCCGCAACTGTAATAACCGAGCGTGTGCTTGCAGGTTCCCCTAAGCTATACATATTATCTCCAGCTAACCAGCCTGTTTTCCAAGCAGTAAAGGGCATTCCCCAGTTACCTACATCCGTAGTAAGATCTGTCACATTATAAAAATGAACGGTTCCTTCATCAGCATATGCTTTTAGAACGACATGCAAAGCACTATTCTCATTGCGAACGCGCAATCTCATCGTGGGCTTACTATTAAGCGGATGGCTTCCGTCCAAGGCTACCTTATAAAAAACAGTATCTGCACCTACAGTCATAAAAGTATCTAGATTGATACTTCCTTCTGTGGCATACATAGGAGACTCTACTAACCTGTTTTTCGCTGCGTCATATATTTCTATGCTAGCGGTAAAAGGAACCTCTTCTACACCCCAAGCACTAATGGTTTGACCATATCTATTCGGATTTGATCCACGCCAAAAATCTACGAGTGTACGTATTGTATCGGCAGCAAAGGTTTGTTTAATATGGAACGGTGAATCGCCATTATTCCCCCCCGATGTGACAAAAATAACACCCTGAGCACTCAACTCATCGATGGCCTGACTAACGAGAGAAGTGCCGTCCAATGGACCAAGATTGTACAATCCCCAACTCATATTAATGACAAGTCTTTTCCCTTCGGCGTCTGCTCTTTCTTTCATCCAACTAAAAGCATCGATCACCGCTGCTTCGTCTACCAAGAAAGTGACAAACAGAAATTCTGCTTCATAAGCAACTCCTCGGTGTTCTGTACCTCCACCGCTACCTCCAGCTATACCCGCTACGTGGCTCCCGTGATAGGCATTGCCGTATATATTTGCCGTATCGCTCTGTGCCGCGAGCAGTTCTACTTCTCCGTTATACTCGGTTCCATAGCTATAGCCTTCTGGTACAGGACCACTTTTTTTAAATTGATCCCAAGCGGCAATTATGCGTGTATGCTGCATAGCGGTATCGTAATACATAGGATGCGTATAGTCAAATCCCCAATCCGTTACTCCAATTATTACATCTTTTCCGGTATATCCTGCGCCTAGTCCATGACCTGCATATACACTATCTGCTCGCAGGTCAGGCGCTACTCTTTTCAGGTTTGGACTCACTTTCTGGGCCACTTCTAGGTAGTCAATTCCGGCTAAATCTTCTACAGTAGAAAGATTAGCTTTTGCAACCCTAAGTGTAACAATATTACCCATTCGTGAACCGATTTTAACGTCGCTCCCTGCCAATTCACTTGCAAGAAAATGATCATTTACTTTAGCGACAAGATTTACAGTGTTTTCAGAGGACAACTTTACTTCTTGTCGAGATGCAGATGACATCTTGCTCTGGGCTACAGAAAAAGAAAATGAACCGAAAAAAGCTATGGCAACGAAGTATAAACGCATAGTTCGAAGATACGCAGGGAATACTAAGAAATAAAAGAAATTAAGAATCCTTAACGTTCAATGTAAGTCTTCATAGAAACTTACTAATGATTATACCTAGCTACTATGGGCATTCTTCTGCCTGCACCAAAAGCTTTGTGACTAATACGAAGTGTAGGCGACGCTTGAAAACGCTTGTATTCATTGCGGTCTACCATACGTACTATTTTACGTACTACAGTCTCGTCTAGTCCTTCTTCATGCATCGCTACAATTTCTTTCCAGCCTTTCTTTTCCTCTATGTAGTGAAAGAGAATTTTATCCAAAATAGGATATGGAGGAAGAGAGTCACTATCTTTTTGATCTGGACGTAGCTCCGCACTGGGTTCTTTGTTTATGATTTCGTAGGGTATCACCTCACCGTATCTATTTACAAAGCGAGCTAGTTCATACACCTGTTCTTTGTACAAGTCCCCTATTACCGATAAACCACCGCACATATCACCGTATAACGTACTGTATCCCACAGCACTTTCGCTCTTATTACTCGTATTGAGTAACATATTACCAAACTTATTACTGTACGCCATTAGGATAATACCACGACTACGAGCTTGTAAGT
>CAJXIQ010000107.1 GCA_913054375.1 uncultured Bacteroidota bacterium | reverse complement strand
TCGGAGACACCTTGGAGCTTATAGCCCAAGAAAAAGCGGGTATAATCAAAAGAAGAACTCCTGTAATACTGGGTAAGATAGATAGTTCTCCAGCTAAGGTAATAGAGCGATACGCCGACAAGCTCGAAGCTCCTGTATACCCATATTATGAAGGGACATTTCGTACAGATCTTAAGGGTAAACACCAGCAATGGAATATTGGTTGTGCCCTAAAATGCTTGGAACTACTACACGATCAATTACCTGTAGAAATGGAGCTAATACATTATGCACTACAAAACGTTTGTACCATCACCAATTTTGAAGGTAGATGGCAACAGCTGAATGATAAACCTTTGGTGATATGCGATGTAGCACATAATGAAGAAGGAATAAAACGCATAGCACATGATATCAATAAGTTAAATTTAAACGCTTATTTTATTCTAGGATTTGTAAACGATAAAGATCTCTCTGCTATACTACCTCTCCTACCTGTTGCTAAAAAAATAGCCGTCGTAAAGCCTAATGTTATCCGAGGAATGGATGCAGATTTGGCTCATGCACAGTGCCAGAAACATGCTATACCGAGTACACCATATGATACCTTAGATGGGGCTATCCTATCTGTCTATAACCAGATTATAGAAGAAGGAGATTCAGAAAACAGTATTTTATTCATCGGTGGCAGCAACTTTATCGTAGCAGATCTTTTACTTTTGAAAAGACAAAATCAACTACCTTGGAAATAATCAACATCTATACAGATGGTAGCTCGTTAGGAAATCCAGGCCCTGGAGGATATGGTATAGTTCTACAGTGGAGAGATATACGCAAAACGGCAAGTCAAGGTTTCCAGAAAACCACCAATAACCGTATGGAGCTCTTGGCCGTTATCGAAGCCTTATGTATGCTCAATGATTTTGCCAATGGTAAAGAAATTCACATTTATTCAGACTCTAAGTACGTAATTAATTCGATAGAGAAGGGCTGGGTATTTAACTGGGTAAAAAAGAATTTTAAAGATAAGGCGAATGAGGATCTCTGGAGGAAGTACTTATCTATTCATGGTAAGTACACCGTAAAGTTTCACTGGGTAAAAGGACACAGTGGAGTCCCAGAAAATGAGGTGTGTGATCAGCTCGCTAAAAAGGCTGCAGAAGGGAAAGACTTAAAACCAGACTATGGATACATAAAAGCAACTACCCCAGGGCCTACTCTTTTGTGAGTATGGCATGAGTTTTTATATACTCTATAGACCAACATTAAATCTGCCGGATTGCTTCAAAATCCTCTATCAATGCATTATATACCTCTATTGGTCAGACAGTAGAAAATTCACAGGATAAGCTAAATGTGACATTACATTCGGTTATCATTTGAGACATATATATTCAATTTTCTCCTTTGCAATTCACTTGCAATCAATGAGAGCTCTCTGCCTGCTTGGCCTTTCACACTGCTATTCTCTTGAGCTCTACGGCTTAAGTACGGCAGAACTTCCCTGATTGGTCCGTAAGGAAGATACTTTGCTATGTTATACCCCGCTGCAGCCAGGTTATAACTTATATGGTCGCTCATACCATACAGTTGAGCAAACCAAAAACGATCATCATTCTTTTCAATACTACTGTTTTCCAATAGTTTTGCTAGCATCAGAGAACTTTTCTCATTGTGCGTACCTGCACAGATGCTTACCACATCTCTATTTTCAAAACACAATTGAATAGCTGCATCATAGTCATCATCTGTATCTTGTTTTGAGTTTTGAATTGGGTTGTCGTACCCCATATCCCTAGACCGTTGTCCTTCCTTTTCCATATAAGCACCACGTACGAGCTTAAATGCCACTTTGTATCCCTGCTCTCTAGCCGTATATATTCGCTGTTGCATATCTGCAATGCGGCCTTTTCTGTATAGCTGTATCGTGTTGTAGACTATAGCAGTCTCTGTATTATACAGCGCCATATTCTCGTAGGTTATCTCATCAATGGCATCTTGTATCCACGTCTCTTCGGCGTCTACTAGCAGCTTTACATTATTTTTATATGCTAGTTGACACAGGCTCTTCATACGCATACTAAACTCTTTGTATTCTGGATTTTCTGATAAATTCACCTTTTCTCCAGAACGTATGGCCTCTGTACATTCCTCTAGCATTTTAAAATTAGCGATGGCGGAACATTTGAAAACGGCTATCGGATACTCTGGTTTATTAGCCGCTTCAAGTATTACTTTTTGGAGTTCGGCATAGGACAATTGAAAATCTTCCTCTGTACCTTCTCCTTCTACGCTGTAATCGAGTATGGCTCCTATACCATTCTCATATAATTGCTTGGCAGACAAATAGCTCTCTTCAATACTCTCACCACCGCAAAATTGAGCAAAGAGGGTGTTTTTAATAATACCTTTTATGGGTAATCTAAGACTCAATGCCAGATTAGCAAGTTTAGGTCCGTTATTCACTAAAAATGGATAATTAAATGTTTGGAATAGGCGGTATGCTTTTTTTAAATCACGATTCGACTTATGTGCAAATGCTACTTCAGTATTATCAAACGACAAATTCATATTACGTAAGGCAAAAGTACTTACATATCGTCACAGGAAGAGAGTAAAACTAAAGTTTAGAATGAACCCAATTATACAGAATCTCCATTCCTTGTTGGAGAGGATAATTGGGTTGCCAGTACAGAAGACTGGCTATGAGTCTATTGTCAGAACAGCGGCCATTTACACCTATAGGACCGTCTATATTTTTGATTGAAAGGTCTTTGCCACTTAGGGCAATTACCATATGTGTAAGCTCATTGATGGTAACCATTTCAGCAGAACCTATATTGATCGGTTCTCTTACTTCAGAAGTCATAAGACGATCTATGCCTTCTAAGCACTCATCAATGTATAGAAATGATCGTGTTTGCTCACCACTGCCCCATACTTCAATGGCATCTCCATTGGTGGCTTCAGCAACCTTACGAGCTATAGCTGCAGGTGCTTTTTCTCTACCTCCTATGTACGTACCCAATGGCCCAAAAATATTATGAAAACGTGCTATACGCACATTTAATCCATAATTACGAGCATAACTGGTGTATAGTCGTTCACTGAAGAGTTTTTCCCATCCGTACTCACTATCCGGATTTGCTGGGAAAGCCGAATCCTCTGCACAATTGGGATTCTGTGCGTCAATTTGATTTTCTTCTGGATATATACAAGCCGAAGAAGAATAAAATAGTTTCGTCTTCGAGTGTTTCAAGGTCTCTGCAACATTGATGTTTATCTGTGCACTGTTGTGCATGATATCGGCATCATTTTCTCCAGTGAAAATAAAACCTGCTCCACCCATGTCTGCTGCTAGTTGGTATACTTCGTCAAAATCCTTAGTAAATATCTCCTTCACCACATCTTGACGGCGTAGGTCAGCTATGATAAATTCATCTGCACTAGTGGTGTCAAACTCGGGATATTTTAAATCTACAGCTACTACCATATACCCTTTGTTCTTTAGCCTTTTCACTAAATGATTCCCTATGAAACCTCCCCCACCTAGTACTAGAGCTCTTTTCATAATTGGTTTAACATATTGGCCAGATGTGGCACTAATTTACTGCTTGCAAAATAATCTTTTGAATATTCATATCCACGTAACGCAACAGCATTAGACTCTTCTATATTTTGGTAACGGTAAGCTACTGTTTCTGCTAAAGCATTCGCATTTCCTACGGTGTATTTATACACCTCTTTTCTATGCGTAAAATCATCGCTAAACCCAATTCCATCACTCATAACCACTGGTTTGCTGCACGCAAAATACTCGCCTAATTTGATAGGATAACCATAGGTAGCAAAATCGCTCTCTCCCCTGTTCATCAGGAGGGTGTCACACTCCTTGAGAAGCCAAGGTATATCCTCGTAAGCTACCGTACCCGTTACTTCTACATTTTTTTCTATATCCATATCCATAATCGTACGTTTCAGTTCCTGGATATTCGGATTGTAACCAATCAGTCTGAGCGATAATTTAGGATACTTCGACACTAATAATGAGGTAGCTTCTAACAGCAACTTGACATTGTCTTTTTCTGCAAAACTTCCAATATAACCCATAGTGTAGGGTATTTCTTCTCTGTCTATGGCGAAGCGGTTGTGATCTATTAGAATAGGAAAAATAAACAAATCTCTGGGTTTGAAAGAGCCAAAATATGAATACAATCTCTTGGATATTACCAATAAGACATCTGAATACGTAGCAATCCATTCTTCTTCTTTTGTGTGCAAGAGAGATTTACTTTCAGATGAAAACAGTTCCGTTTGGTCTACCACAATTTTTTTTTGAAGTACTTTGAGCAAACGCAAACCAAGTATGGTATCGGTAAAGCGAGGACAGTAAAAGTAATATGCGTCATACTTAAATGAGGTGCATAAAATCCAAATTAATAAACCCAACTGACCTGAAATTATCTGAGCATACCGCAGTATCTTGGGCTGCAAGTACTTTCTACTAATACATGTACACACTATGTCAAATCCACTCCACTGCCTGGGTTGAGACGTCTGAATAGAACTACTAAATTTTGTTGGGAATACAGACACAAATGTAGATTTCCAATCTTCTGCTAATAGCGATGTGGCAATTGTTTTTATACGTGCATTTTTCGTATTCCCTTCAGGAAAGTCACCACTAAATATGATCGCCAATCGTTTATTCGTTTTTGTTTTACGCTTATATATCATTGGCTAGCGTAGATGCATATTCTTTTAGTACTTTTTGATATGCATTCTCTTTTACTGTGGCTAAATCTGAATTGTCAACAATTAATTGTTCTAACTTTTGGGTCAGTGCTTCTACATCATTTGATGGCACCAAAAAGCCCGTTTCGCTCGGTATTACTATTTCTGAGATACTAGCGGTGTCGTAAGCAACTACAGGTACTTTCATTAGCATAGCTTCTATGATTACCGTTGGTATCCCATCTATATCATCTCGCAGCTCTATACTGGGCACTACCAATACGCTTGAATTAGAGAGTGAGACCATCAATTCTTTGTGTGGCTTCTTTCCTTCTAATGTAATGTGATCATGTAGTTTATATTTTTCAATTAACTCACTTAAGTACTGCTTTTCAGACCCCTCTCCGTATATCCTTAGTTGTACTTTCTTTTTGGTATTAAGGTCCAATTTACTTACTGCCGAAATCAACTGATCAAAACCCTTCTTTTTCGTAAGTCTTCCTATTGCACATATAGTGAACAGTGCTTTCTCTGCTTTAGGATGGTGCATATTGGACAAAAATGCTATATCAACGCTCTGTCTTATTACGTCTATAGACCTTGAATGCTCCACTTTTTCTTCATAAAAACGTTTCACATCTACTGCTATGGCAGATAGCTTCGAAGCCTCTTTGAGTATTTTTTTTAAAACAGTGTCTGAGTACAAGTACCGTTTGGTATGCAATCTAATGTGATTGGGCACACCCATTTTTTGAGCTATAAAACTCCCTGCTAAAGTAGATTTGAATAAAAAATGATTTACGACTAAGTCAGCATTTTCCTTTCTCGCTTGAACGAGCATATAGTCTGCACTTAGCAACATAAATGCATACTTGAAAATAAATCTGGGATTTTTGTAACAACTAGATATCACTGCAATCCAAAATTTTCGATCAAGAAATAGTGATTGATTAGCCTGAATATTTTTGACTATGGCGGAGCCTAAAGTAACTAAGCTTCTTGTATTATTAATTATCTTATGCCTAGAATTTAGTTGAGCGCTTGTTGCAAAGGTAAAGTTGCATATAATGGGTACGTGTCCCGCTTCGCGCAGTTGCTCTATCTCTGCTGAAATGAATGTCTCAGAGTAAAAGGGGTAGTTGGTAAGAAAGTATAGGATTTTCAAAAAAAATACGACTACGATAACACTGCGAGTAAAGCTTCTTTTATTCGCTTACGATCCTCATTTCCCAAATTTGATCCGCTTGGCAAACAAAGCCCGACATCAAATAAGTAATCACTCGTACCATTCAGATAAGATGGATACTCTTGAAAAACAGGTTGTTGATGCATCGGTTTCCAAAGTGGTCTACACTCAATATTCTCCTCTCCCAACGCAAGTCGAATCACTTCACGTGTTATCCCTTTATCGTTCTCTCCTAGAGTGATACACGACAACCAATGATTTGAGATGTAATCCTTAGAGGGTTCTACAAATACTGTAATGAAAGAATAAGGTGCAAATAATTCTTGATACCAAGAATTCATATTTCTCCTGTTTTGAATATGTTTATCTAGTACCTCAAGCTGGCCTCTACCAATACCTGCTAGAATATTGCTCATACGGTAGTTATACCCTATGTGGCTATGTTCATAGTGGGGAGCGTCATCTCTAGCCTGTGTCGCCAAAAAAGTTGCTTTGGATATATACTCAGCATTATTGGAAACCAACGCTCCGCCACCAGAAGTAGTTATTATCTTGTTGCCATTAAAAGAATAGACACCTAGTACGCCAAAAGTGCCCATTTTCCGGCCTTTATACAAAGCTCCAA
>CAJXIQ010000106.1 GCA_913054375.1 uncultured Bacteroidota bacterium | reverse complement strand
TTACGGAATTTATGAACCAAGAAAATTGTTATCCATTAAAATACAAGGAGGTTTTGGCAGATGTTTCTCCGTGGGACATAACCGCTGGGGGCTTGTGGAGTAAATATGATGAGGATCATTTAATGCTCAATGAAAATGCCTTTTTACACTTGGGCCTCAGCCAGGTACTTTTCTTTAACGATAATTCGGTCAGAGCTGGGTTTGAACCTAGACTACATGCTACATTTTTTCTTGAAAATCGAGATGTTTTTAAAATTGGATTTAATAGACATAATCAGTATGTGAGCCAGCTAAACCTTGGTTCAATTGGAAATCCAGCGAATATATGGGTGCCTGCTACACAACTTATTGAGCCGCAGATTCTTGATATTGTAGAGGTGGCTTATGAACGAAAATTAGGTAAGGAGTTCGCTGGTAGTATAAATGGGTATTTTAAACGGTTACAAAACTTAAATCTTGTAAATAATCTAAGTGATGCAAGTGATCCTAGCATAGATTGGCAGTCTAGTGTAACGCAAGGCGTCGGTCAAGTATTTGGTGCTGAGGTGATGCTACAACGTACTAAGGGTATGTTTAATGGATGGATGAGTTATACGTATAGTAAAAGTACGAGAAATTTTGAAAGCCTTTTTGCCAGTGATTTTGATTTCACGTACGATAGACCGCATATGTTCAAAATGCATGTTAACTACACCAATGAAGATGCATTTTGGAACTTCGGGGTGAACATAGTGGTAGGAAGCGGCCAACTATTTACGCTGCCCATAGGAAAATTTTTAGACTCAAATGACGAAATACAATTGCAGTACAATACCCTAAATAACTATAGAAGTCCCTTGTATACAAGACTAGATTTGAGCTTAGTACGGTTAAAAAGTAATTTTGGACTCGATCAAGAATGGCGATTTTATCTATACAATGCCCTAGGCAGTAGAAATCCGTTGAATATAGCAGCTAATTTTGAAGGAAACAGCAACTTTAACGTATTGCAAGTGGACAGAGCATACCTGGCATATATTCCTGGTGTTGCATACATCGTAAAATTTTAAGTTTATAGTAAATGAAAAAGAATAATAAGAATATACTGCTCGCATCTATCGTGTTTGTATTGTTCAGCGGTTGCCTTAATGATACCGTACGGCCAGATATCTTACAGGATTATACACCCAGGCTTGTAGTGAATGCTGTGGTGACCTCTGATGCTGTGATGGGCATTCGTGTAACGAGTAGTAAAGCTATATTGGATTCAAGCTACTTGAGTTTGGTTACAGATGCTGAACTTACGTACCGTACCTCACTGGGGCAAGAGGGTTCGTTTACGTACGACGCATTCACTGAAATCTATACAAGTACTGATATACTTGTACCCGGAGAGGTCATTAGAGTAACAGGAAAACATCCCGATTTTCCGACTATCCTCTCTGAAGTTCGAGTGCCTGATTCTGTTGCTACTACTGCATCGATGGTGCCCAATGGAGGAATAGATACAAGTGACTTGCCTGGAGACTTAATTACCCTAGAATTCACTGACAATCCAGGCCAAAAAAATTATTATAAAATACGCGTTTTATATTGGAATGGTTTTGAGTTTATACCCATCATTTATCCCCGCTCAGATCCTAGTTTTTCTGAATTTAATTCTCTTAGACTTCAAGATGCCTCTATCTTATTTACAGATGACTTATTCAATGGTAAAGAAAAAGCGGTATTTACTGTAGCAACCAATGGACTTACCTTTGGTTTACCTGCACAGCAAGATAAATACAAAGTAGAGTTTGCTTCTATATCATCAGATTTCTATGATTACTTCATTTCACTTAATCGTGCTGTAGAAGCCAAAGAAGTTAGTTTTCAAGGTGGATTTAACAATGCTGTAGTAATACACAGTAATATTGACAATGGCTTGGGAATATTAGCAACCGAATGGCGATCAGATTTCTTTCTGAAATAGTAAAATTGTACAGGTTACAAGCGCCGATAGATTTAAAAAATAGTTATGATTAAAAAGATTTTGCTTCTGGTGGTGATGATTCTTCCCATATTGGATGCATCCGCACAGAATGCAACCATTCGTGGGTTTGTGTATAATGAACAAACGGGAGACCCAATAACCTCAGCATTAATCACCTTTACTACCATAAAGCAGGGAGGTTACTCTGATGAAAGAGGATTGTATTCAGTAGTCAACATTGCGCCTGGAAAGTATACGGCTGTTGTAACGCTCGTTGGCTACGATACAGCCAAGGCTCTTATAGAACTCCGATCGGGTCAAGTGCTTGCGAAGAATTTCTACCTAAATACCGCCAGTAATACTTTAGGTACAATTAGGGTGTCAGCGGAAAAAATTCGGAAGACCAAGGAAATAAACATATCCAAAACAACCATAAGTCCAGTACAGCTCACTAAGTTTCCTTCCGTAGGCGGTGAACCTGATTTGGTGCAGTACCTGCAGGTGTTGCCGGGTGTAGTATTCTCAGGAGATCAAGGTGGCCAACTGTATATAAGAGGAGGAAGTCCCGTAATGAATAGGGTTATGCTTGACGGATTAACCATATATAACCCGTTTCATAGCATTGGTTTGTTTTCTGTTTTTGATAGTGATATACTCAAGTCTGTAGATGTTTATTCTGCGGGGTTTAACTCAGAGTATGGAGGCAGGATATCAGCCATCGTAGATGTAAAAACAAGAGATGGGAATAAAAAAGAGTTGGTAGGTAAAATAAACGCAAGCCCATTTAGTTCAAAATTTTTATTGGAAGGGCCACTTAAGAAATACAAACCAGGAAAGGGGAGTAGTAGCTTTATTCTTTCCTACAAGAATTCGTACCTCAATAAAACATCCCCTTCGGTCTATCCGTATGCTGCTGAAGGAAGCCTACCGTATTCTTTTAGCGACTTGTACGGAAAGATATCTATAAACTCCTCAAAAGGCAGTAAAATAAGCTTCTTTGGTTTTGATTTCACCGACGATGTAGCTTTCGAGCAATCGGCTGCATACAATTGGAAGTCTAGTGGACTTGGAACAGAGTTTTTATTAGTACCTGGTGGTAGTCAAACTATCATAGACGGAAGTATTACCTATAGTGGGTATGAGATAATGCAAACAGAGTTGGATCAAAAACCAAGACGCTCTGGTATAAATGGGTTCAATGTGAATCTTAACTTCTCTCGATTTTTGGGGAAATTGGATAACCTCAAATATGGTGTAGAGATGAATGGATTTTCTACTGATTTTGAGCTTTTCAATAGCTTAAATAGACGTATTACACAAAAAGAAAATACGAGTGAAGTTAGTGCATTTGTCAATTACTTGAAAAATTTTAATAAAAAATTCCTGCTTGAAACTGGTTTGAGGTTACAGCGTTACGCCAGTTTGTCCGAAACTACCTTAGAGCCGAGAGTTGGAATGAAATACAATATAAATACGCGATGGAGGCTAAAAGGAAGTGCAGGTATGTATTCTCAGAATTTAATGAGTGCTGTGAGTGATAGGGATGTAGTCAACTTATTCTATGGTTTTTTAAGCGGGCCTACGGACTTGCCAAATGAATTCTTAGAAAAACCAGTAGATTCAAAACTACAGAAGGCTAGGCACGCTGTTTTTGGTGTAGAATTTGATATAAACGCCGAATCTGAGGTGAATGTAGAAGGCTATCTGAAGTCATTTACTCAAATTACCAATATCAATAGAGATAAGATTTTTGATGACAATAGAGAGAATCAATTTAGACCATACTACTTGCGGGAAAATTTTATTATTGAGAATGGCGAGGCTTACGGATTTGATGTTACCTACAAATATGAGAATAAGAAACTGTACGTATGGACCGTATATTCATTCAATATTGTGAATAGATTTGACGGTATACGCAAGTATCAGCCGCACTTTGATAGAAGACATAATATGAACATTGTAACATCGTATGATTTCGGTAAGAACAATTGCTGGTCTTCGAGTATTCGATGGAATTTCGGCTCTGGATTCCCATTTACACTTACGCAGGGATTTTATGAGCAGTTAGATTTCAGTGGAGGAGCAAGTACCGATTTTTTGTCAGAAAATGGAGATTTAGGTATAAACTACGCGGAGATAAATCAAGGAATATTGCCCTATTATCACAGGTTAGATGCATCTGCTAAAAGAAGATTTAAGTGGAAAAACAACCAAGATAAAGAACGTAATGCTGAGCTTATATTCTCGGTAACTAACATATACAATAGAGAAAATATATTCTATTTTGACAGAGTCAACTACAAGCGCGAAAACCAACTGCCAATTCTGCCAAGCATTAGTGCTAGTTACTCCTTTTAATTACATCCTAAAACCACCAAAAAAAAGAGCTGATGTAGTATGTCTATCAGCTCTTTTTTTTATTCTGAAAATCGATTAGAGTTATATCATCTCCATCGGAGAAGATGAGCAAGATTCTTCCTTTATTATCTGAATTGAAGTGTTGTTAGGCTCACACATGGCAGTATCTAGCTGGTCTAATTGACTGACAAACATCTCCAGTTGTTGTCTGAGTATTGGGTCGTTATTAACGATGCTCATCAGCTCCTTGTGTTGGTCGGGAGGTAATTCGTTGTATGCAAGAAGAATGAGTTCGTTCTGAGTAATGTTTCTTATCATATAGAATTTGTTATTGTGTGACAGTGATTATTTTAATGGGATAACGACCTTCATTCCTGAATAGTATATCCAGTCTTATGTTTTTATAAAAAAAACAAAGACGACAGTTAGAACCTTAACGTAAAATTTTGCTTACTAAGGGCAGGATCTATATATACAATACCAATAAAAAATAGATCTATAGTGCTGCTAATACGCTTATCTGCTTTTAGGGATTCCCATGCTTTTTCCATTTCTTCTGAGTAATGTATATCATCAAAAATGAATAGTGTCTTTGGATGTGAGGCGTGCAACAATTGATCAAAATATCGTAGGGTAGGCCCCAACTTGTGATTTCCGTCTATATAGATAATATCGTACTGTGTTTTTACAGCATCATCCAAAGTCTTTTCAAAAGGACCTACAATACTTTTGATATTGGTATGCCCAAGTTGACTCCAAACTGATTCTGCAATCTTCACCACGGATGGATCTCCTTCCAGTGTAGTAACTGTGGTGGTGCTAGAGCGCGCTAGATATGCAGTTGTAATACCCAATGACGTACCCAATTCTAAAACATTTTTAGCGTTGTAATATTCTGTTATTTTACAAAGTAATTTAGCATATTTCGGTGATTTAAGGCTGTATTTCGCAATGTCCGAAACTGCTTTTTGTAGAATAACACCATTCTTGCCGAAGTCTAGAAAGTTAAGTATTTGTTTACTTTTTTTTAGTCGTCGCCTTTCATTTTCAGCAGAACGATACCGGATACGACTTGCTTTTTGTAGTACTTGCTCCGCAAAATTAAATAGTGTAGGCGGATGGACATTGTGTTTGTTCCCTGCCTTCAGTTTGTACTTTAGGTATTTCCATACCATGTGTGGAGCAGAGTACGGAGTGCTGCTAGACGAACTCATTACTTTTCAGAATCCGGCAATACTGCGGTCTTTTCTTCAGTGGAAGTATTTGTACGTTTTACACTTTTTAGCACGCCAAGTTCCTTTTTTAAGTTACCTATTTGTGCGTTGGCCTTTTTTATCTTTGCATCAAAGTCCTTGAGCATTTTGTCAGCAGTTTTGGATTTAGAGAAAAATGACATATTCCGTTCTATACTAGCCACCTCTTCGTTTAGGGTAGTGATCCTTCGTTTTATGTTTCTCTCTTCGTTCTCTAGCTCTTTGATACCATCTTTTGATCCCTCTTTTAGTTCCTTGTAGTGATCGTTTAGGTTTGCAGCTTTCGCAGCCTCTATTTGTCCGCTATACTTGGTGTATACGGCATTATTGGCGATGTCGTATGCTTTACTAATACGTTTTACATCTTTATGTGGCACAAATCCAGCAGATCTCCATTCAGCATTTATTTGCTTTAATTCTGCAAACGCTTTTTTGTGATCTATGTCTTTAGTAGATAACTCTGTAAGCTGAGTGATAAGCGCTTCTTTTTTAATAAGATTGGCTTTTTCTTCTTCTCTCTTACCGGAGAATGCTTGATTTTTTGCTTCAAAAAAATGATCACATGCCTTTCTGAAGCGTTTCCAAATAGCTTGATTTACTTTTTCTGGTACAGGACCTATTTTTTTCCAATCTGCCTGAAGCGCTATCATAGCCTTACTGGTAGTGTTCCATTCTTTACTTTCTTGTAGTTCCTCAGCCTTTTCGCACAGCACCTCTTTGCTTTTGAGATTTTGATTTCTAGCTGCATTCAATTCTTTGAAAAAGGCTTTTCTATTGGTAAAAAAATCATTTCGAACACCGTTGAACTGGATCCAAACGGCATCTTTGTTGCTCTTCGGCACGGGACCTATCTTTTTCCACTCTGCAAAGAGCTCGTCAAATGCCTTTGCTTTGTCGTTCCAACCTTTCAAATCTTTTGGAGCAACGGCATTGAGTAAATCAGCTTTCTCGCTAAGAATAATCTTCTTAGCTAGGTTACTTTCCTTTGCTGCTTCTAATTCTTCATAGCGCTTACGTTTATCTTCATAGACTGCATCGCTGGCCATTTTAA
>CAJXIQ010000105.1 GCA_913054375.1 uncultured Bacteroidota bacterium | reverse complement strand
TAGCGCCAGAAGAAGCAGTGAATGGGAGCTCATTTCTTTACGCATTTGCTTTGCAGGGCGGAGCCAATATTCTTCGTGTACATGATGTAAGAGAGGCTGTGGAGTGCGTCAAGCTGTATGGTCAGTTAAGGAGTAAAAACAGGACATAAACACGCTTGTTATCTATGGTTGCAGCAAAACCATTCTTTATTTGCTGAATAACTAGTTTGAGTATTGGAGTAATAGTCTCGTCAACTTTCAGTGATACATCTATCCGTTTATTTAGCGGTGTGACGAGCGTCATTTCATTGATTATGCCTCAAAACTGTGTCTATATATTCTCGAGGCTTACCTCTTTTTTTAAAGTAGTGAAATGATAATTTGACGGTAACATAAGCATAACATTATACCCCAACCATTGTACTAACAAAAAAAAATAGAACAACTAATTTCAACAACAATGAAAAACACTTCAAAACTTTTATTTCTAATGATGCTAGTAATTTCAACAGTATCTTTTGTGGGTTGTGGTCCAGATGATAAACCAGTTGTACTACCAAATACAAACTATGAGCACACCGGCTTTATCTCTGTAGATGAAACGTGGGATGCCAATGGTATTCATATCTTAAAAGACAGGGTAATTGTGCAAGCAGGTGTAACGCTTACCATAGCGCCAGGAGCTATTATTAAAGGTGAAATGGGTACCGGCGCTAATGCATCGGTACTTGTGATAGCAAGAGGAGCAACGATAAAGGCGGCAGGAACAGCAGCTGCGCCTATTGTCTTCACATCTGTAGCCGATGAGATAGAATTAGGACAAAAAGTAGGGTCAAACCTAAATGCAAGAACGGACAAGGGTTTTTGGGGAGGAGTTATTATACTCGGAAATGCTCCCGTATCTCCAAAGACAGGAACAACTGAGCAAGTAGAAGGGATACCTGCAGATGTCATAGAAGGCAACTACGGCGGAGATGATGCTGCAGATAATTCTGGCGTATTCACGTATGTATCCATTCGTCATGGGGGGACGCTCATTGGTGAAGGAAATGAAGTAAATGGTCTTACGCTTGGGGGTGTAGGTACTGGGTCTACAATAAATCACATCGAAGTAGTGGGAAATGTAGATGACGGTATAGAGTGCTTTGGAGGTACGGTAAATATTGATGATGCTATCGTATTGTACCAAGGTGATGATGCTTTTGACATAGATCAAGGGTATAGTGGCACAATAGATAATTTCATCTACATAGCTGGACCTACTTCAGATCACGGATTAGAAATAGACGGACCAGAAGGGTCTGCCAATGCTGGGGGGCAGTTTGTTTTGCAAAACGGATCACTCAAAGGAAATGCTGCTCAAGGTGAATTTGCGGATTTTAGAAGTGGAGCTCAAGGTAGGGTAGATATGCTTTACTTTTTTGGTTTCAATACAGCAGCAGATATGGAGCTTGATGATGATAAGACCTCTGCCAACTATTTGGCTGGAGTACTTACGCTCACTAGTCTTAAATTTAATGCTACAGCTTGGACGCTGGATGGTGACGGTATTCCAGACGGAAGTACAACGGTTTGGCCTGCGCTAACTGACTTGTTTGCTGACAAATCAGATACTAAAAATACGGAGACAGCAGATGCCAAATTTGCGAATGACGGTAATGCACTGGTAACGGCTAAAGATGGTGGTGCGGACCAATCAGAATTTGTGGGATGGACGCTTGCAGATGCTGAGGGCTTACTCTCAGATTTTTAATTCGTATCGTTGATATACAACCTCGAGGAGCAAAGCCAAGTGACGCAGCGTTTATTTTTTGTACTGTTTCATTTTAAGCAGCAGTAACTCCGCACTATTTTTTTAACCAAAACAAACATCAATAAAAGAGAAACATGATTCGTATCAAGGCCATAGTCCTCATTGCACTAGTTGCTATTTCAACATACTCATTCGCACAGAGAGGTACAGTTTCTGGCAAAGTGGTAGATGCTACTACGGGAGAACCACTGGTTAGTGCTATAATAACGTGCCCCTCATCCAAGGGTGGGGGCTATTCAGATGTTGAAGGTAATTTCATTGCGAGTTTTGATGCCGGTACAAGAAATATTAGCATCAGACAAGTGAGCTACAACGAAGACATAATAGCTGCTTTAGAAATTCCAGCAGATGGCAATATATCTGTAGGTATTATTCGCCTCAAAACGAAGGCAGAGGAAGCTATAAAAGGAGGTGTTACAATACGCGTAAAAAAGTCAACTACTTCGAGTAGCGCTTTAATTACGGCCCAAAAAAAAGCGATAAACTTAATGGATGGTACAAGTAAACAAGCTATGGCCAAAGTAGGAGATGGAGATGCTGCAGCTGCTGCCAGTAGAGTTACGGGAGTCAGTGTAGATGGAGGATATGTGTTCGTTCGTGGTCTTGGAGATAGATATACCAAAACAGTACTTAATGGTATGGAGCTACCTGGCTTAGACCCCGATAAGAACACCATTCAGATGGCTGTTTTTCCAACAAATCTTATAGATAATATTGTGGTATTAAAGAGTTTTACTCCAAATCTAGCAGGTGATTTTACCGGTGGTTGGGTTGATGTACAGACATCGGATTTTCAAGCCAAAGAAGTTTTTGCCGTGTCAGCATCGCTTGGCTATAATCCAGCTATGAACTTGAATCGTACTTACTTGACATACGGTGGAGGTCTAGGAGAGATATTTGCCGCGGGGAAAGGCAGTAGAACGGTTCCTTTTGGCGAAGCCAAAGTCATTCCTTTTTCTCAATATACACAGCGTAATGGGGGAGCGCAACGGGCACAAGAAAATGCAAATTCTTTCAGCAAAGAATTAGGTGCTACACACCAGATGAGTCTGCTCAATACATCGTTCAATTTGAACTACGGAAACCAAATAAACAAAGACACAAGAACGTACGGTTATAATGTAGCAGTGGGCTATAGCAATAGATTTAACTACTATGACCAAGCTCTGTACCAAACGTATATAAGGGATGAAGATAAGTCAGTCAGTGAATTGATGCTTTCTGAGACAAATAATGGTAGCCTTGGCGTACATGAAGTGCTTTGGAGTGCCTTGGCAAATGGGTCATACAAAAAAGGAAGGAACAGTTGGAGCACAACACTCTTTCACACGCAAAATGGGGTAAAGAAAACCTCAGAATTGACATATCAAAATAGGGCCAATCCTTTTGGTGATGCAGGTGCACAGTTAGATAAGAGTGTGCTATACTACAATCAGCGTGCGCTTACCAGCCTATTGGTAGAGCATACACTCAACAATGATTCTGGATGGATAGTTACGACCAAAATATCGCCGAGTATATCAAGCAACAACGAGCCTGATATGCGTATTACTGCATTGTCTTTTGATGAGAACAATGATTACAGATTTAACATAGGTGCAGGGTCTGAAGTGACCCGCTTGTATAGAAGCCTTACAGAGGTCAATTTGAATGCTAAATGGGATGCAAAAAGAGTCGTTCGTCTGTCCAATAACGTAGAAACAACAGTGAAATTTGGTGCGGCCAATAATGTAAAAAATAGAAGTTTCGGCGTGTTCCAATACAATTATCTACCCGTAGGTAATTTTAGCCTAAACGGCGATCCAAATCAGATTACGGAAGAGTATCTTTTCAATGCCGACACTAAAGAGGGTTTTACCTTGTTTGGAGAACCGCAAGCATCCAATGCGTTTAAGGCTACACTGAATGTAGCGGCTATATATGCCATGAATGAATATCCGCTTACCAAAAGACTATTAGCTATATATGGAGTGCGTGTAGAGAAAGCAAATATGTTTTATACGGGTGAAAACACCAGTAAGCTGTCATTCGATAATGAAGAAGTATTGGACGAGTTGAACGTACTACCTGCACTAAATCTTCTTTTTAGAGCTACTCCAGATATCAACGTAAGGCTGGCAGGCACGCGTACGCTGGCTCGGCCATCATTCAAAGAAAAATCTCTAGCACAGATTCTTGATCCTATTTCTGGTCGTACATTTATAGGCAATCTAGACCTACGGCAAACAGAAGTAACTAACTTGGATATTCGCTTTGAGAAGTTTATGAAGCGGGGTGAACTGGTATCGGTAAGTGGATTTTACAAAAATTTCACCAACCCAATAGAGATTGTTGTATTTAAGCCAGAGACCCCAACTAATTTCACTCCTAGAAATGCAGTAAGTGCCATTGTATATGGAGCAGAATTTGAGTTAAAAAAGGGATTGAACGTGGTTGGGCTAGATCATTTTTCGGTAGCAACCAATGTGTCATATATCATGTCGGCAGTACAAATGACCCCGCAGGAAATAGCTGGTAAAACCAATGAACTGCGTACAGGACAATTGATAGGAGCTACCCGAGAGATGCAGGGGCAAGCACCGTATATCATCAACGTAGGAGTGAATTATGAAAAGAAAGATCAAGGTGTCAATGCAAACTTGTCTTACAATGTTCAGGGACCAAAATTGGCTATCGTTGGTATAGGTCGTTTACCGGATGTGTACACGGAGTCATTTCATAGCCTCAATTTTAAAGCAAGCTATGCCTTTCAGAGCAATGACAAAGCACAAATAAGTATCGCCGTCGATAATATTCTTGCAGACGACAACCTGCAGGTGTATAGAGGCTACCAAGCACGTGATCAAATTTTTACGCAGCTAGAGCCGCAACGCACCTTTAAAGTAGGTTTTAGCTATCAAATAAAATAGGTATTGGCACCTAAGAGGTTGGCAAAAGGACTGCTAAAAAGTGGTCCTTTTTTACGTATCAATTTCCAAAGTGAAGTTAGGTTCACGTCTTTCAGGTTTGTAGCACACTGATACGGTAAAACAATTGACCATTGAATCTTACATTCTCTGCGGCACTCCTATTCCCAAGAGACTAAAACCATGCTTGATTGTGTCGCCTACTGCCTGAGACAGGGCTAGTCTAAATCCACGGACATCCTCGTCTTCTACACCAAGTATTACATGCTCGTGGTAGAATTTATTGAAAGCCTTTGCTAGTTCGTATACGGCATTGGCAATCTCGCTTGGATTGTAGTTATTAGCGGCAGCATTAACAGCAATAGGGTAGGAGTTCATTAGCACAATGAGGTCTTTCTCTTCCGCCGCAAGTGTCATGGGTGTTACGTATGTAATATCCTTTCCTGTTTCCTTTGCAGCACGTAATATAGAGTTGATACGCGTGTACGTGTATTGTATAAACGGAGCTGTATTTCCTTGAAAATCAATTGATTCTTTAGGATCATACATCATCCGCTTCTTGGCATCTACTTTTAGCAAGTAGTATTTTAGAGCACCCATTCCCAATGTTTCGTACAAATCAGTCAGTTCCTGAGTAGACATTCCCTCTGTCTTGCCCAGTTCTTCGGTTTGCTTTCGAGCAGTAATGACTACTTCATCCATCAGTTCGTCTGCATCAACCACAGTTCCCTCACGGCTTTTCATCTTTCCTTCTGGCAGGTCCACCATTCCGTAGCTTAAGTGGTACAGACCGTCTGCATAGGGTTTATTAAGCTTCTTTAGGATGAGTTGCAATACCTTAAAATGATAGTCTTGCTCATTACCTACGACATAGATGAATTTATCCATTTTAAAGTCCGAGTACTTGAGATCTGCAGTGCCTATGTCTTGGGTAATGTATACCGAAGTACCATCAGCGCGCTGTACTATTTTCTTATCCAGTCCATCGTCGGTAAGGTCTATCCATACACTGCCATCGTCTTTGGTAAAAAATGCCCCAGATGCAAGACCTTCTTGTACCATAGTTTTTCCCAGTAAGTAGGTGTCAGACTCGTAGTATATCTTATCAAAAGATACTCCTAGACGTTTGTATGTAGCATCAAAACCGTTGTACACCCAGCCATTCATCTTCTTCCATAGAGCAATGACTGCTTCATCTCCATCTTCCCATTTCTGTAGGGTGGTTTTTACCTCGGCACCTATGGCGCTATGATTATTGAAGTAGTTGTTTTTGTACTCTGACTTGAAGGCTTTGCCAATCTCAGTTCCTTCTTGAATGTATTTTTTTGCTTCATTGGAAGTTTTGAAAATTTCAAGTTGAGCCAATCCTTGTGATGTTTGTAACCAATCGGCATATTCTAGTTGAAATTTTTTCTCAAATTCTACATAGTACTTTCCAACCAAATGGTCGCCCTTTAGGCCCGAACTCTCTGGTGTTTCACCATTGCCCCACTTTTGCCATGCAATCATACTTTTACAGATATGAATACCTCGGTCATTTACCAGGTTATTTTTTACTACATCGTATCCATTGGCTGCCAGTATTTCACAGTAGGAGAATCCCAATACATTGTTGCGAATGTGTCCCAAGTGGAGGGGTTTGTTGGTATTGGGAGAGGAGTATTCTACTACTACTTTTTTTCCCTTACCTATGGCAGGAATGGTAATGCCATTTGCTACTCTATTTTTAGCAACTTTTAGCCAATAATCGTTGCTCAATTCTAGGTTCAAGAAACCCTTTACTACATTGTAGTTCTCTAGTTCAGCTACGTGCTCTTTAAGGTAGTCCCCTATTTCTGCTGCCGTATCTTCTGGTTTTTTGCGGCTATGTCTCAGGTATGGAAATACGACAAAAGTATAGTCACCGGCAAATTTGGCATTGGTATTTTCGAAAGAAACTTCT
>CAJXIQ010000104.1 GCA_913054375.1 uncultured Bacteroidota bacterium | reverse complement strand
GGAGACCTAAGAAATCCATATCCATCCGATATTACCTCAAGTACCCCTTGCGTAGTAACCACCCCTTCTAGCTCTAGGTAGTTGATCAGCTTTTCCTCTGCTTCACGTTTTGCACGCTTGGCCTCATCTGCTTTTTTGCGCTCGGCATCACGTTCGGCACGTTCCTTATCTCTTGCTTCTTTCTCCTCTGGAGTAAGTTGTTTATGATTGGGATTATTAGCGTTAGCCTTTTTGTTATTCGGATTACGGTTCTGTTTATCATTTCCGTTTTCCTTATTATTGGCTTTTTTTGATATGCGATCTTCTCTAGGTACACGCTCATTTTGACGTGGTTGAGATTTACTTGATTCTCGGCTTTCTTCTCTAGGTTTTATATCGCGAGTACTGTTATCTTTCGCATCTTTATCGCTACTCTCGGAAGGTTGTTTATCCGCCAACTTGTCCTCGGCATCCTTTTCCGTCTTTGGTTTTCTAGTAGAAGCAGGTTTTTTTGATTTTGGAGATTTAGCTTCTGATTTTTGAGCAGGTGTCACCTCTTTAAATCTTTCGGGATTTACCGCTTGAAAATCAAGTATTTTGTAGGCTAGATCTTGCTTTTTTAGTCCTTTATGTGGAACACCGTGTTCCTCTGCGATCTTACGCAACTCAGGAAGGAGCATCTCTCCTAATGAAAGAATATCGTACATGTATTTGTAAAGAGTTAATGTTTTAAGTGTATTCTAGAAAAAAATTTCTGGAGAATTGCCTGAAAGGCTTTGCAATTATACAATAATATTCTGTAACGAAAAGCAACACAACATCATAGCTCATTTCATACCCCAAAAACGGAGACAGTCGCTTTGCATGGTAACTGTTTGCAACTTCAATGCACTACACCAAGAGCATATACATCAGTTGTGCTATAATTAACTGTATAATCAGTGCAATAGGTAAAATAAGGGCATAGCCCATTTGTGGAATTTTGCTCCCCGATCTTTCATTTGCAAATTCAAACACTGCGGGTTGATTTGAAACCATACCCATCAGTAGTGAGAATGGGATTTTCGCAATTTTATACCCAATAGCTATAATAATGAGCGAAGAGGAGATACTCAACAGAGTGGCTGCAGCCACTAGTTTTACGCTTTCTAAACTCAAGCTTTGAATAAAAAGAACCCCATTATTGACACCTATATACGCCAGTAAGAACATAAGTCCGAGCTGTTGTATTACCACTGAAGTACTATAAGGTAGTGTCCATAGTATTGGGCCAGTGCGTTTAAGTGCACCAAGTATAAGTCCCATAACCAGTGGGCCACCTGCAAAACCAAGGTGTATACTCAAACCACTCCAAATTGGTATATCTACCGTACCCAATAGCAATCCTAGCACCAAGCCAAACCCAAACGAAACCAGATTTAACTGACTACTTTGATGGTAACTGTCTCCAAAATATGCGGACAACTCTTTTAACTCATTCCTAGCAGCCACCACACGCACTCTATCCCCCAACTCTAAGACTGTATCACCGTGAGCTAACATATCATTGTCTCCGCGTCGTATACGCGTGATGAGGGCATTGTATTTTTTCGGCAAATCCAACGATGCTAATGTACGTCCAGCCAAATTTGGATTGGATACGAATATCCTGCGTGAGTCGAATTCCTCCTGATTATAAAATACATTCTTGGGTATTTTTTGACCTAAATCTTTGATGGCTTCTTTTACGTCTTCTTCTGAACCCAAAAGCATTACCTTATCTCCAAGTGCAAATGTGGTGTCCCAATTCACCAAGCTCAACTTACCCTCTTGCCATACTCTCCCAAATTTAAGGTTCCAATCCCGGCCATGTAAAAAATCCCTAACAGGAATATTAGTGGCAGAGTCTTTTGTAATTTCTAAGGCTACACTCGTCAGATTATTATCTAACGGAAACTGTGAACGTAGTTTTTTATATTCTTCTTTGAAATCTATCTTGAGCAGTCGCTGCATTATGATAATACCCGCCATACTTCCTACAATGCCAATCGGGTAAGCTAGGGTATATGCTACAACCAAATTGCTCATTTCTTGTGTGGTATTTTCTGTGCTTTGCAAATACTCAAGTACTGCTGCAAATGCAGGTGTATTGTTGCTAGTGCCAGCATATATGCCCGTGAGTGAGGCCACATCAAAACCAAAAATGCACCAAAGTGATACTGCTAGTAGTGAAATCAATACGATAGTGGATAGTGCAAATAGAATGTCTCTCATCCCATTTTTTTTGTACGATTGAAAAAAGATAGGACCAGAGTTTAGCCCTACAGAATACAGAAAGATTGAAATGCCTAGTATTAGTATGATTTCTGATACTTTAAAGTCTGCATTCAAACTGCCAAACAGTATACCCACAAACAAAACCATGGAAACGCCCAAAGACTTACCACGAAAGTTGATACTACCAATTAGTACCCCTACTGATATTACCATAAAAAGTAAGAGTACTTCGTTGTTCTCTATGAGTTGTGTTAAAGACATAAATATGAATGCAAAGGTGTATTTTTAAAGTTAAGCGCTTAGGAGAGAAGATACATTTTTTTTGCACCTGACCAGAAACCTAATGCTTTTAGAAAGTAAAAAAATGGGATACGTAAAGAAGCTAAAAGAAGAAGGGATTACACAAATTTGATTCCCGAAGGTTAAAAAACTGCGGAGGGAGAAATTTATTGCACTTGAAAATAGCTTTTCGAAAAATAGTCCTCGGCAATACCACATCTTTTTACGAGTCAAAAGTTAATTGCATAGGGTGAATGCAAAATATAAATAGGACTACACGTTGTATGTATTATTGCGTAATAATGCCAAAATCAGGCGTTTCGGAATGAAATGTAACAGATTGTTTATCAACTTGTCTACGATCTTAAAGTATAAATTTATGATTATGCAAAAACAAATTGCAATATTTCTGTTATATTTGAGAATATATAACCAAAATAATTAAACAAATTAAAAAATGGAACATTTAACAATTGCAAGCGACAATTACGTCGCATTTACATTCTTTATTGGCACAATGGCCATGATGGCTGCGTCGGTATTCTTCTTTTTTGAAGTAGGTAACACATCGCAAAAATGGAGAACATCTCTATTGGTGTCTGGTCTAATCACGTTTATTGCGGCCGTGCATTATTACTACATGAGAGGGTACAACCTTGAGACGGGAGATTCTCCTACTTTCTTCAGGTATGTCGACTGGATTCTTACTGTGCCTTTGATGTGCGTTGAATTCTACCTTATCACCAAAAAAGCGGGAGCTAAAGTGTCCTTGTTGTGGAAGTTAATTTTCGCATCAGTTGTTATGCTAATAACAGGATACATTGGAGAAGTTATGGATAGAGACAGCAGTGTTATGTGGGGAGTACTTTCTGGTGCTGCTTATTTCTACATCGCTTACCTTGTATGGTTTGGCGAAGTGGCAAAATTGGCTCAGTCAGCTGGACCACAAGTTGCTAAAGCTACGAAAGTATTAGCTTGGTTTGTGCTTGTAGGATGGGCTATTTACCCATTGGGTTACATTCTTGGTACTCCAGGTGGTTTATTTGGAATGACGTTTGTATCTTCTCCTGAGGCAGGTGCTGCCGCTATGGACGTAGTATACAACATTGCAGATGCTATCAATAAGATAGGATTTGGTTTGGTAATCTACTCTTTAAGTAGAAGCGAAGACTAAGACATAAATAAATTCTGTAAAAGGACAATCATTGCAAAGCAATGATTGTCCTTTTTTTTTGTGCATGACTGCACTGTAAAATATAGATGGGTATAGCGCCCGTCGGTAGTCGTAACCAACGAATTCGTAACGTACACTGGTTCTAAAATACATTTTTGGGGCATAAAACACCCCGCATGCAGCAGATTGAACTGAGAGGTGGTTTCACTACCCTTCTATTTTAAACATACCAAAGATGAGTATCGTATATCCGGAGAGAATCAAAGGTGCTCCATAAAGTATCTACCTAAAAAAAGCCCAATTCTCATGAGAATTGGGCTTTTTTTGTATGCTAGTAAATCTTAAACCAGAAGCCTTACGGGCTCTTCTAGCAGATCCGCAAAGGTTTGTAAGAAATTGGCTCCTGTAACACCGTCTACGGCTCTATGGTCGCAACTCAAGGTGACTTTCATCACGTGACCTGGCCTCATTTCTCCGTTCTCAACAATGACCGTTTCTTTTGAACTCCCTATGGCCAATATGCATGCATCTGGCGGATTTACAATTGCTGTAAACTCATCTATGCCAAACGCTCCTAGATTTGAAATAGTGAATGTATTTCCTTCCCAATCCTGTGGTTTTAATTCTTTTGTTTTTGCCTTACCCGCTAGTTCTCTTACCTCTGCTCCTATTTGAGATAGCGACTTGCTGTCTGCAAAACGTACTACTGGAACGAGTAGCCCATCATCGATAGCTACTGCTACTCCAATATGTACATGGTGGTTTCTTCTAATCTTATCTCCTAACCAAGATGAGTTCACGTTTGGATGACTCTTGAGAGCTACCGCAGTAGCCTTTACAATGATATCATTGATGGATATTCTGCTTTCTGTGTACTCGTTCATACGCTTACGTGCGGCGAGTACAGCATCCATTTTAATTTCCTTAGTAAGGTAGAAGTGGGGTGCTGAGAACTTGGACTCTGCTAATCGTTTGGCTATGGTCTTACGCATTTGAGAAATAGGCACATCCTCAAAGCTCTCTACACCTACTGCCGCAGTACTCATTACAGCACCAGGAGTATAATTCTCAATATCTTTTTTTGTGATACGTCCGTTATCACCAGTACCTGTCACTGTATCTAAGCTGATTCCCTTATCCTCTGCCATTTTTTTGGCAAGCGGAGAGGCAAATACACGACCACTGCTAGATGCGCTCGCTGCTGGTGTAGCTGTAACTGGCGCAGCAATAGGCGCGGTCTCTTCTACCGGAGCAGGCGTGGTTTCTTTAGCTGGTTCAGCAGCGGACTCTGGAGCCGCTTCTAGTAAGTGCTGAAAATCCTCACCTTTCTTACCTATTACAGCTATTGCTGTCTCTACAGGCACTGTTGCACCTTCCTCTAGAAGATACAATACTTCTCCCTTTTCAAAGTTTTCTAGCTCCATAGTGGCCTTGTCGGTCTCTACATCTGCTATCATTTCACTTGATTTTACGGTATCTCCTACCTTTACAAACCAAGATACGATGGTTCCTTCCTCCATCGTGTCACTCATTCTAGGTAATTTTATTGCTACGGCCATATTCTTTTTTTAAAGCTTCGCAAAATTAAACATCCAAGTTTAAATATTGTTGGTAACGACTAATAATAGAGTAATTAATTTCGCACAATTAAAACGTGCTTTGTAAAACAATGAGACAATACGAGGATTTTCTGAAATATGTATTCGAAAACGGAACAAAAAAAACCGATAGAACGGGTACTGGAACCATTAGCGTTTTTGGTGGTCAACTACGCTTTGACCTAGCAGAAACATTTCCGCTCATTACATCCAAAAAAGTACACTGGAAGTCTGTAGTACATGAGCTTCTTTGGTTTCTAAAAGGAGACACCAACATCCAATACCTCAAGGATCACAATGTAAAAATATGGGATGCATGGGCAGACGAAAATGGTGACTTAGGACCTGTCTATGGCAAGCAATGGCGTGAGTGGGAAGCTCCCAATGGAGAGAAAATAGATCAGATACAATATGTACTTGATACCCTAAAAAATAATCCAGATAGTAGAAGAATACTTGTAAACGCCTGGAACGTGGGTGAGCTAGGCGATATGGCCCTTACACCATGCCACTGTTTATTCCAGTTTTATGTAGCAGACGGAAAGTTAAGCTGCCAACTCTACCAACGCAGTGCCGATTTGTTTCTTGGTGTGCCTTTCAATATAGCAAGCTATGCTCTTCTAACACTTATGATTGCACAAGAAGTAGGCCTAGAACCGGGGGAGTTTGTGCATACATTTGGCGATGCTCACATTTACAGCAATCATTTCGAGCAGGTAAAAGAACAACTCAGCCGCGAACCGCGACCATATCCTTCGGTAAAGATTAATCCAGAAAAGAAATCTGTGTTTGACTTTGCGTTCGACGACTTTACAGTAGAAGGATACAATCCGCATCCAAGAATAAGTGCTCCAGTCGCTATTTAAAGCACTTACTTTGATTTATTCAATATCACCAAAGCTCCGATAACACCAGGGACCCAGCCCAAGAGTGTAAGGATAAATATGATTAGGATAGAACCACACCCTTGGTCATAAACCGCCAAAGGAGGAAAAAGAACAGATAATATTACTCGCCAAATACTCATGGCTTCAAGGATAGCTTTTTCAATATACCCATCGCTGCTTCGGCGATGACAGTACCTGGACCAAATACAAAATCTACTCCACTATCAAGTAAGAACGCGTAATCTTGCTCAGGAATAACTCCTCCAGCTACGACTATAATATCATCCAGCCCCTGTTTTTTTAATTCCCCAATTACTGCTGGCATTAGGGTTTTGTGACCGGCAGCAAGTGAGGAAACTCCTAGTATATGCACATCATTTTCCATAGACTGCTTGGCCACTTCTGCTGGTGTTTGGAAGAGTGGACCTATGTCCACATCAAAACCCAAATCTGCAAATGCAGTTGCTATA
>CAJXIQ010000103.1 GCA_913054375.1 uncultured Bacteroidota bacterium | reverse complement strand
TGGAAATCACTGCTATGAGACCACTACTCTGCATAAGAGCCAGTATGCCAAAGTATAGCGGAAATTGTATGAGTATACCTGAAGACCCCTTGATTGCTTTGTCTACCGCGTCTAAAAAGGCATTGAAGTTATTGTGAAGGAGCATGCACAGGGCCAGCATACTAAAATTAATATAGTTGGGTGTTATAAAACCAAGAGCTGAACCTTTATGGGATAGAGCATTAAAGATTGCTAGACCAACAAGCATTAGCCCTATACACTTGCTCAAGACACCAGATGCATCTATACGTTCTGCACCTGTTGTATGTACTTTGGTGTGACTGGTAATCTTTGCTGAGACAACATTAGGAATAGATTCAGGGCTTCTTTTACCTATGCTATAAAAAACGAATGGGATTAGCGTTAGTAACAAACCAAACGCTACTAAATTCATCGTGCTAAATACGGTCTCACCATAATATACGGCTTGGGGTAAGCTCGCATTCTTTGCGATATCTTGAAGGTGGCCTTTTTCTGCCACTTTAGTGAGGGCAGATCCTGATATACCTCCGTGCCAGACCATCAGTCCTACGTAGCCTGCAGCTCCAAGAAGGGGGTAGTTTAGTTCCAACTTCTTTTTGGTAAAACTCTCGCCAATTTTACGAGCGATTATCGCACCAAAAATGAGACCAAGACCCCAATTGGCAAATGCCACGATAATGGTAGTGAAGGTAACTATGGCTGCTGCTTGTGCTGTCGTTTTTATGGGTGAGATAAGGGCGGATATAACGGTGTTGAAAAAGCTGCTTAATGCCAGCGTGTGACCCAGCACGAGCATAAGCATCATCTGAAAAGCAAAGGCTAGTAAGTTGCTTGACCAAAGTCCTGTTTGCCAATCTATGAGTAGGTCGCCAATAGGCTTGTCAGAAATGAAAATAGAAACGATAAAAACAACGATGGAAAGAATAACGGCTATACTAAAGGGAGAAGGTAGAAGCCTTCTAAACCAATCGGCATATTTTTGAGTAAAACTCATAAAAGACTTACAATATCTTCTAAGTAACGAGCGTCAATGTCATCAAACGTATCGAGGGCATCGCTATCAATATCAAGTACAGCAAAGACTTTTCCATTGCGAATACATGGCACTACTATTTCTGACTGAGTAGATGAGCTGCAGGCTATATGCCCCTCAAATTTGTGTACATTGGCTACTACTTGAGTATGTTGGGTATCCCAAGCCTTGCCACAGACGCCTTTACCATAAGCAATTCTAGTACAGGCCAGTGGACCAGCAAACGGCCCCAAGTGAAGCTCTTTCTTTACTACACGATAAAAACCGGTCCAATGATGACCCAATGTAGTTGCGAGCAATTGGACCACATTTGCCATGTTGGCTACATCATCCGCATTAGGATCTACAAGTGCCCCTACTTGTGTATATAGATCTAGGTATATTTTGTCTCTGTTCATTATGATTGTAATAATAGTAATAGGTGCTATATCATTCTACTTAATCCGAGCGTTATATCTTTAATCACCCTATGAGAATGAATACGAATCACCTAAAATGTTTTACAATTGTATTGGTTATAAACATGGTTTTTTTGTTGTGCCTTGCTGTGTTTTACTAGCTCTACTTTTTGAGTACAACAAATCCCCATTTTCCTAAGAAAGCACTTTCGTCTGTATACTTGTCTGTAAATACCACTTTATATCCGCTCGTCGGGTCTCGGTCTTTTTGTTTTAGCGTGATTCCTTTTCCTCCTAAGTTGAGGATGAACCGATAATTGGCATTCTCACCTCTATCTATAGTTAGGAGTCTCTCTGTAGTAAAATCAGAGTTAAATGTCAGTTTACTGTTGATTGCAAGAGCTGCATTTGCTTTTATCTCATTGAGTACTTTATAAAACTCAAAATGCTCTACCGCTTGTGGGGAATTCCAATCTATTTCATCTTTACCAAAGAAACTAAGCCTGTGCTTCAGGCCAACTTCTTGTCCGCTGTATATAAGCGGCATGCCTCGTAGGGCATAGCTTAGTACTGCTAGCGCTTTCCAAGATTCTCCTAAACGCTCGTCTACAGTTCCATTCCAACTGTTTTCATCGTGATTAGTAATCATGTTCATTGGGAACACATCTGTGCCATTTATGCTGTCCTTTTGGTGCATTACATGCATTATTTCAGAGGTATTTACTTCTCCGGAATAAAGTTTGTTGAATACATGGTGCATCTCCCAGCCATAGTAGGCGTCAAACGCAGTATCAAACTGGTCTGGCTGATGTGTTTCGCTCTCTGCTAGCATAAACATTGGTTTTACTTTATCTAAGGCAATTCGAGCTTCTTCCCAAAAATCAGTAGGTACTTCCATAGCTACATCGCATCGGAAGCCGTCTAGATCACATTCCTCAACCCAAAATTGCATACTCTTTATCATTTCGGCACGCATTTCTTTGTTGTCATAATTGAGGTCAGCTACATCCGTCCATCCCCAACTCTTGCCATCACTACCTATAGGATCGGTAATTTGTCCGGTACTGTCATGCGTGTACCACTCTGGGTTATTCGTTACCCAGGGGTTATCCCAAGCAGTGTGATTACCCACCCAGTCCAATATTACTTTCATATCCGCCTCATGGCATTTTGCAATTATGCGTTTGAAATCTTGTACACTGCCGTATCTGGGATGAACGGCAGTATAATTGGCTATGGAGTAGGGACTACCCCAGTATTTGGTGTAGTCTGGATCAGCAAGGTCTTGTACAAAAGTATCGCCAACCGCTTTTCTATTGCGTTTCCCAATTGGTTGTATGGGCATAAACCATAATACATCTACACCAAGTTCTTTAAGTTTTGGTATACGTTCTTCAAATGCTGCAAGCGAACCCTCTTGGGTATATTGTCTCACGTTCACTTCGTAAATAGTTGCATTTTCAATCCACTGCGATGGGAGTTCTTTAACAATAGTTTGTTGTTTGTCTGGAGTGCCGCAAGCATTTAGAATGGCGGCTACTAGTAGGTATATGCATTTTTTCATTGTGTGTATATAAGTGTTTTAGGCTGTTCTATGGATTTTCTGTCTTATGGATTTTATAGTGCCACTTGCTTTTGTCAAAGGATACAGTGACCTCGTTATCAAAGTACTTACGCGTGTACGTCAGTGTCTTTTCAGTGTTTTCTACGATGGTAAAGTCACCGTAAAGTAGCGCTATATTTTCATTTCTGATTTGTATGATTTTTGTTATTTCTTTTTGTAATGCAACTTCTTCTTTTTTAAGGTTTTCAAAACGCATCATTCTACGATTGTCTGGATCTCCTGCACCAGCCATTCCAATCTCATCTCCGTAGTAGATTATGGGTATTCCTGGTATTGTCATATTGAAGGCATTGAACATGGCCATTTTACGATAAGCAATAGAATCTTGTATCATAATGTTCTGCTTCCATCCCATTCGTTTGTACTCCATCCAAGGAGTATCAAAATTCAATGTTCCGTCTGCATAACTCATAAAGCGTGGTTTATCTTGATTGCCCGTAATATTTCCCATCAAATGGTGGTATCCGTAGGTACTTAGACTTGCCTCTAATGCCTCACCTAGCCGCATCATACTTTCATTTTCTGTGGCAAATACGGGCAGTGCGTTGTCGTACATATTAAAGTCAAACTGTGCATCGAGTAATCCAGAACCGATATAGCTATTGATAAGCTCATGACTTCCGTATGTTTCCCCTATTTGGTAAATGTATTTTCCTTTTTCTTGACTTACTTTCTTTACCTTCTTGTTAAGTGTACGCCAAAAATTATTTGGAATATGCTTTGTAGCATCATGCCGAAATCCGTCAAAATCATATTCGGTAACCCAATACAAAGCAGAATCTACCATAAAATCAGTTACTTTTTGGTCCATCAGATTTAGTGTAGGTAAGAAGGTATCAAACCAAGTTGTAAGTCGGTGATTGTCCCAATTTTCGGTATTCATAGTTCCATCAGGGAAATACAGTGGTGTAACCCAGTCTTTATGTTTTTGGTATACGGCATGTTGCTCATGAACATGGTTTGCTACGTAGTCAAGAAGCACGCTTAGGCCATTGTTATGAGCTACCTGCAGCATTTCTTTTACATCTGCTGGGGAACCTAGGCGATAATCTACTGTGGTACTAGTAATGGGCCAGTAGCCGTGATAACCACTGAATTTTGTATCGGGATCATTGAATTGACCCCAAGCATTGGTAGGATTTTGGGTGATGGGAGAGACCCATATGGTATTGACACCTAGGTCTTGGAAATATCCAGACTCAATTTTTTTGGTAATACCGCGTATATCGCCTCCATAATATTGGGCTTTGGCTAATATAGCAGTGTCATTTACGGGTTCGTCATTGGTCTTATCGCCATTTACAAATCGGTCTACCATCATAAAATACATTATGCTCTTATGCCAGTCGTTGTTATTCAGTTTGCCTGGATTGTTAATTACGGTGCCCTTGTCGAGGGGAATAAGCAAGTCATTGCTTGCAGCTAGATGGTTATATCCAAAAACCCGAATATGAGAACGGGATTCATACATGGCAAAAGGAGGAATGAGTAGTTTGAAAGTATCGCCCTCTTCTTTTACTTGTATTCTAAAATTGTTCCAATAGGCATAAATACCGTTTGTGTTTTCGGAAGAGATGCAGATTTCTGTCTGGTTGAATGACGCAGTACCTAGTGTAGGTAGTTTATCCTTGCTCGGTCCTTTTACTTCTAGCACATTATTAACACCACCCATGCCATTGCTTATTTTATTTGGGTTGCTTGGGTCACTTATTTCTTTGCCGTCGGCAACTAGTTTGTATTGGTATTTTCCGGGTTTGAGATTGTGGTACAGTAAAAAATACTTGCTGTTTTGCTGTAAGATTTCGCTAGTCCAATTATTGAATTCTCCTTTGATAGATACTTGTGTATAGGGAAGTAAGGTTTTTTCTATCTGATAACTTGCAGCTTTATTATGGTTTCCCTTCACCAAAAAGGAGTAAGGAATCCCCTCTGTATAAACAGTAAGGTTACTTATAGGCTGTACTGCTTTATTCGATACTATAAAGATATAATCATCTATGTAATTCACTTGTAAGCTAGTGTCATCACTAACTATAGAATCTATGACAACAGGTGTGGTGAAATAATCTGACTGGATAATACGGGTAGTGTCACCAATGAGTATGATAGGGGAGGACAATCCAAAAATTTCACCGTCCGTATAGTGAGTGGTGCTAGTATTGGAGCATCCAAACAGAAAAATTACGCTGGCTACGGTTACGAAAATATTCTTCATTACACTTATTTCTTCATTCCCAGCAGGTGTATAGAATCGTATCCTAAACACTTATTGGGTTTTATTTTAAACTCAAACCGTCCTTGTCTACGGTAACTTGTTTTACCTCACCTCTGAAGCGAATCTTAAAAGAGAAGCTCTCCCAGTTGTCGGGTAAGAATGGTTTAAAAGTCATTTCTCCATCTCTTACTCGCATGCCTGCAAATCCCTTTACAATACTCATCCAAGTACCTGCCATACTGGTAATGTGCAGCCCGTCTCGTGTGTCGTTATTGTAGTCATCTAGATCAAGACGAGCGGTTCTGAGGTAGAACTCGTATGCCCGCTTTTCGTCGCCTAATTTTGCGGCAAGAATGCTATGTACACATGGGCTTAATGAAGATTCGTGAACCGTAAGTGGCTCGTAAAAATCGTAATGTTTCTTATGCTGCTCGTCGGTGTATTCATCTTCAAAGAAGTAGAAACCTTGCAATGTATCTGCCTGCTTAATATAGCAGCTGCGTAATATTCTATCCCAGCTCCAATGCTCTACTATAGGGCGTTGGCTTGCTGCAAGATCCTTTACTGGTATGAGCTCTTTGTCTAAAAAATTATCTTGTTGTAAAAATACTCCATGTTCTTCTGAATATGGATAATACATTTTAGCTGATATTTCTTGCCACTTGGACACTTCTGAGGCACTAAAGTTTGTTGCCTCCACAATGCGGGTATATTCACTTGCATGGTTTTCTTTGACCCATGCAATAGCTTCTCGTCCGTAGTCCAGACACCAAGCTGCCATTTTATTGGTATACCAGTTATTGTTTACGTTATTCTCAAACTCGTTTGGCCCAGTTACGCCCAATATCACATAGCGCTGCTGATGTTTGCTCCAGTTCACTCGTTGCGCCCAAAATCGTGCTATGCCTATAAGTACTTCTAAGCCATAATTGGCGAGGTACTTTTTGTCATTGGTATAGTTGATATAGTCAAAAATAGCGTAGGCAATAGCACCGTTTCTGTGTATTTCTTCGAAAGTAATTTCCCATTCATTATGGCACTCTTCACCATTCATAGTTACCATGGGGTATAGAGCTGCGCCACACGAAAACCCGAGTTTTTCAGCGTTTTCTATTGCTTTTTGTAGGTGTTTATATCGGTATATAAGCAAATTACGCGCGACTTCTTGATCTGCAGTTGCCTGGTAAAAAGGCAAGCAGTATGCCTCGGTATCCCAATAAGTGCTGCCGCCGTATTTCTCACCCGTAAACCCCTTGGGACCAATATTTAGTCTTTCGTCTTCACCGGTGTATGTGCAGTTGAGCTGAAAAATATTAAAACGAATAGCCTGCTGAGCAGATACATCTCCATCAATAATAATATCACTCTCTTCCCACTTAGCTGCCCAAGCTGCACTGTGTGCCGAGCATAAGTCTTCGAAACTATGGTGTTTTGTACTCTCTATTTCTTCG
>CAJXIQ010000102.1 GCA_913054375.1 uncultured Bacteroidota bacterium | reverse complement strand
CAATATAGTAGTAGATAGTATTACGACTCCGGAGTTAGCTCGAGATGTACTCTTGCCTAACTTTACTATGCCTCCAGAATTTAAGACACAGGATGATTATCTTCGATTTTTGACCTTTGAGGGAGCGAAAAAACGCTATCCCAATATGACTGCTGAGACTGAGGAACGTCTAACCTTTGAGCTATCCGTTATTAAAGATTCTGGGTATCCAGGATACTTCCTTATTGTACAAGATTTTACAAGTGTTGCCAGGGATATGGGTGTATCTGTTGGTCCTGGTCGTGGATCGGCTGCAGGAAGTGCCGTCGCGTATTGCCTGGGTATTACCAATGTAGATCCTATTGCGTATGATTTACTTTTTGAGCGCTTTCTTAATCCTGAGCGAGTATCACTTCCTGATATTGATATTGATTTTGATGATGAGGGAAGGCAAAGTGTCATTGATTATGTTGTAGAGAAATACGGCCAAAGGCAAGTAGCCCAAATTATTACCTACGGTAGTATGGCAGCACGCTCCAGCATAAAAGATGTAGGACGTGTGATGGATGTTCCGCTTCATGAAGTGAATGCAATTACTAAGGCATTCCCTGATCATTTGAGTGCCAATCTAAATAAAGTGCTAGCTCCGGATGGTATACAGGCTAAGTTAAAAGGGGCCATGAATAGTGAACAGGTACAGGCTGCCAAAGCTTTTCGGGATTTGTCTACAAAAGATAATCAAATAGGTGAGCTAATCCGTACTGCAAAAAGACTTGAGGGATCGGTAAGGAATACAGGTATACACGCTTGTGGGGTCATTATAACACCAGACGATATTACAAAATACGTTCCTGTAACCACTGCCAAGGATTCTGATCTATTGGTAACACAGTATGATAACAGTGTAGTGGAAGATGCAGGTTTGCTCAAGATGGATTTCTTGGGACTAAAGACGCTTACCATTATAAAAGATGCCGTACAGATTGTGAAAGACCGCCACGGGGTCACTATTATTCCAGATGACATCCCACTAGATGATAAGAAAGCCCTAGAGCTTTTTGCTAAAGGGAACACCAATGGTGTATTTCAATTCGAGAGCCCAGGAATGCAAAAGCACCTGAAAGCACTCAAACCGGATAAGTTTGAAGACCTTATTGCAATGAATGCCTTGTATCGTCCTGGTCCTATGGAGTATATAAAAGACTTTGTAGAGCGAAAACATGGCCGCCAAGAGATCAAATATGACCTGGCAGATATGGAAGAATATCTAAAGGATACCTATGGTATTACGGTATATCAAGAGCAAGTAATGCTGCTCTCGCAAAAATTAGCCGGTTTCACCAAAGGTCAAGCAGATAGTCTGCGTAAGGCAATGGGTAAGAAAAAAATAGAAGAGATGAACAAACTCTTTGACCTATTCTTAGCGCAAGGAACGGAGAGAGGCCACACAGAGGAAATCCTCAAAAAAGTATGGAAAGATTGGGAGGCATTCGCATCCTATGCATTCAATAAGAGTCATAGTACATGTTATGCTTACCTAGCATTTCATACAGGTTACCTCAAAGCACATTACCCTGCAGAATTTATGGCGTCTGTACTTACGCACAACATGAATGATATTAAGAAAGTAAGTTTCTTTATGGATGAATGTAAATGGATGGGTATAGAGATACTTGGACCAAGTGCAAATGAGAGCGAGCGTAAGTTTAGTGTCAATAAGAATGGTGCTATTCGTTTTGGTTTGGCGGCTATAAAAGGGGTAGGTGGTACTGCCGCAGAAGAGATCATTCGGGAGCGTAAAGAGAATGGGGATTATACTTCCATATTTGATATTTGCGAGCGTACTAACCAACGTTTGGTCAATAAAAAGTCATTGGAAAATTTAGCCATAGCTGGAGCCTTTGATGATTACGGAGTTAACAGAAGTAGCTATGTTATGGATATGGGCCACGGCAAAGGAATAGACCTCGCAGTGCGGTTTGGAAACCAAGTCCAAAATGATAAGTTGAGTAATCAATCCAGCTTATTTGGAGATGCTGGAGCCCTTGACGTGACCAAACCAGAATTGCCCAAAGTAGAGCCATGGTCACTCATGGAAAAACTACAGCGTGAAAAAGAACTGGTAGGAATCTATATCTCCGGACATCCGCTCAATAATTTTAAATTTGAGATAGAACATTTTACTTCACACTCTCTGCTGAAACTGGAGGAAGAGAACCTCAAGTTAGAAGGTGTTGAAGTGAAACTTGCAGGCCTAATTACAACAATAAGGGATGCCGTGAGTAAAAATGGTAAACCGTTCTGTATTTTCACCTTAGAGGACTTCAGTGGTACACGAGAATTTGCTCTTTTTGGTGAGCAGTATACGCAGTTTAAACCATGGATAGAGCTGAATGCACAAATATTTATTAGTGCAAAAGGAGAAAAAAGTTGGCGAGATCCTGATAAGGTAGACGTGAGATTGCAGCAATTGACTTTCTTAGAAGATACCGTGTCAAGTCAACTCAAAAAGGTGACCATAGATATAGAAGCCAATGAGGTGAACGAGGAGCTAATGACCTCATTGTTTGACCTAGTGGACGAAGAACGTGGCAAAGTGTCTTTAGGCTTTCGGATCAAAAACAATGGTAAGACCATCAAAGCTACAAGCCAACGATACAAACTTCAAATGGATGAGACTACCAAGAAAAAGATGGATGACTTAGGCCTGAAATTTAGGTTTAATTAATCCTCTATTCAGGTGTATTTTAAGATAAGTCTGTGTCATATATGTGGTTCTTTACTCGCTCACTGCTGGGTAAACACCTGTTTTAATATACTATTCTGAAAGAGGATTGAGTTACTGCAAAGAGCCTTGTATCTATGCTCAATATAGCTATTTGTTGGTAGAGTTTGTTTTGATAATTACCTCTCTATGTCTGTAGTAATGTGTGGTCCTTGTCTGCGACTATCAACCTATCATCAGGTGTGTATTTTTTGGGAATAACGCCGTGGTTTTTCGTTTTTATTTTTTTTTTACTAACTTTAGCACGAACTAAATGTAATACACAAACAATGGATAAGGCTTTTAAAAAAATATTAGTAGCATATGATAACAGTTCTGCTGCAAAATCTTCATTGCAGAGTGCAATCGGTGTATCACTGAGGTTTGATTCGTCAATTACGGTAGTAGTAGTAGATGACGATGGAATTGACAAGACAGAATCATTGGCTTTTCTGAATGATTTTTCAGCAAAGGCCAGAGTGCCTTTAGAGATAAAAGAATTAGCTGGTTCTGTGTTTGAAGAAGTGCTGAAGTTAGAAAAGGAAGGCAATTACGATCTTATACTCCAAGGTTCTCATGGTAGCAATGGTTGGAAAAGTACACTGATGGGTAGTAATGCATTCAAAGTAGTGAGTGGGTCTGATTGTCCTGTGATAAGTGTAACAGAGGCAGCAAGTTCCCCGGAATTAAAAAACATTATACTTCCCTTGGCAGATTCGAGATCTACCCGACAAAAAGTGCCTTATTGTATAGAGTTGGCGAAAGCATTTGGAGCTACCATTCATATTTTAGGAATATCAAAGGGCAGCGGAAGTGAAACTAAAAAGAGAGTAAGGTCTTACGTGCTGCAAACGGAAAGGTACTTATTGGAACGTGGAATACCGTGCACCACAAAAGAGGAATATGGTGTGAAGGTACCCGAAGCATGTATCGAGTATGGTGAAGAGATGAATGCTGGTTTGATGCTGATGATGACTGAAACTGAGAGTGCAGGGATATTTATGGGTACATATGCGCAGCAAATGGTGAATAACAGTACCATTCCCATAATGACCATACACAGTAGAGATACCAAGCTAGCTGGAGCTGCAGGTTACTAGTTTTTCTACTTACTTACGAGCCCCTAGAGACCGAGGTTTCGCAAAACAACACCGGCTGCTGGTTGAGCAGTTGGCATGACAATAATCTCATTCACGTTTACACGTCTGGGTCTGCTTAGTACAAACCAAATGGCATCTGCTATATCTTGAGCAATTAAGTTTTCAAATCCTTCGTATACGTGCTTCGCCTTGTGTTCATCTCCGTCCATTCTTACAATAGAAAATTCCGTTTCTACAGCACCTGGATTTACACTACTTACCTTTATTCCTGCTTCGGCAAGTTCTCTACGCATGGCCTTGTTCAGGGCATCCACCATATGCTTCGTTCCACAGTATACATTTCCATTTGGATATACTTCTTTACCTGCTATAGAACCAATATTTACAATATGTCCTTTTGTTTTTTTCAATATTGGGATCATGGCTTTAGACACATACAGTAGACCTTTTATATTAGTATCTATCATACGATTCCAGTGGTCCAGGTCTCCGTTTTCTATATCCTGTAGCCCTGCAGCAAGGCCAGCATTATTTACCAATACATCTATTGCATGCCATTTCTCAGGTAAGGTGGCAAAGAAGGAAGACACAGCATCAGCATCTCGTACATCAAGGAGCATCTGGTGTACCTTGATGCCAAACCTATCAACGAGCTCTTTCGCCTGAGCTTTTAGTTTGTCTGCCCTGCGACCGTTTACGATTAGGTCGTATCCTTCAGCAGCTAGCGTATGTGCTGTAGCCTCTCCTATACCAGAGGTAGTTCCCGTTATTAGTGCTATTGGCATATTACTTAGTTTCTCCTTTTAGCATTTCTAGTATAGCTTCATCACTCATTTCGAGCATACCGCTACTAAGGATTGTTTTTACTTCTTCTGCCTTAGGGTCATTGGGGTATTCAGCAAGAAAAATTTCGTAAAAAGCCTGAGCAGCCTTCATATCCTTTGCGTACTCCCAGCATACAAAACCTGCTCTGTACATGAGATTAGCTCTTTTTTCATACGCCGGAAAATCATCGATAGCGGTTTGCAAAGTTGCCGTAGCTTCACTGAATCTGCCTACAGCAGTATATGCGAGTGATAGCTTCTCGTGATCGTTGGGGATTACATCCGCTTGGGCTAAAATTTTATTTTCATATAACTTTATGATGTCGTGCCACTGAGCAGAGGTGGGTAGGTCTTTTTTTAGTACGGCTGAAATAAGATCATTTGCAGAGGAAAAATCTGCTTGATCAGCGAGCAAAACAGCAAGGTTAATTGCTGCATTACGAAATCGCTCGGTGCTATCATCGCGTACAATGTACTCTGCCAGTAGGGGTTTGGCCTCGTCAAATTTATTTTCGTAGAAGTAATACTGTGCAGCGGCATACAAGAAGTTATTCCCCTCAGCGTCACTGTAGCTCATGCCATATATCTTGTGCAAACTTGCCAGTTGAGCTAACCCTTCTGTTGTACCCATAGCTTCAGATTTTTGCAATTCATATATCGTATTGAGCTTATCCTCTTTGCTTTTTGAGCAAGCGGCCATTGTGGATACGGCAATCAGTATTAGAAGTATTTTTTTCATTTTTTTTCGTCAGTGTTAATATTGGTTCGTTCGCAAAAGTACTAATGTACAAGCTTCTTGAGCAATTATGTTTTGAGCCACAGCTAGTCTTTCAAGTTCTGGATTTTCAGTGCCGGGGTTAAAAATTAGGCGCTTTGGTTTTAAGGCTAGTATTTTATCGTAAAAGTCCTTTTGTCGGGTAGGGTTAATGTATAAGGTCACCGTGTCTATATCATTGTCACTGGGCCATTCATTCAGAATAGCAACTTCTCCTATGGCCCCTTTCTTTATTCCAAATGGGATGACGCTATGCTTTTGGTTTAGCAGCATCTCTGTGGCCTTGTGCGCGTATCTCTCTGGTTTTGGTGTAGCTCCTAGTACCAAAGTCTTCTTATTCTGCGGCATATCCGAGGTAGTTGAATGGGGTGATATTACTAATCTCCATTTTTACAGAATCAGATACGTCTAGTTGCTGTACAAATGCTGTAATGCTTCGCTCATTTATCCCGTCATTAGTACGTGTCAAATGCTTTAATAATTCGTATGCTCCCTCTATTTTCTCCCTTCTTAGGATCGTCTGTATAGCCTCCGCAGTCACTGCCCAGTTCCTATCTAAGTCAGATTGTATTGCATCATTATTAAGTATGAGTTTACCCATTCCTTTGTCCAGACTTTTCAGCGCAATTAGGATGTGGGCAAGCGGTACACCTACGTTTCGAAGTACCGTACTGTCCGTTAAGTCTCTCTGCAGTCTACTAATGGGCAGTTTATTGCTCAAATGGTCTAGTAGAGCGTTTGCTATACCGAGATTTCCCTCTGCATTTTCAAAGTCGATAGGATTTACTTTATGAGGCATCGCACTACTTCCTACTTCTCCAGCTACTATACGTTGCTTAAAAAAATCCATGCTGATATACTGCCAAATGTCTTTAGCAAAATCCATCAAGATTATGTTAATACGTCTTATGGCATCAAAAACAGCAGCTAATTGATCGTAGTGGTCTATCTGTGTAGTGGGATAGCTTCTTACCAGTCCTAGGTCTGCCACAAGTTTATCTCCAAACGCTGGCCAATTTATCTGAGGAAAGGCTAATCTGTGTGCATTAAATGCTCCGGTTGCACCTCCAAATTTAGCACTAATCGGTGTTTCTATTAGCGTGTCAAGTTGTACTCTTATTCGTTCTGAAAACACAGCAAACTCTTTGCCCACTGTAGTTGGTGTTGCAGCTTGGCCGTGAGTACGGCTTAGTAAGGGTATACTTTTCCATTGTTTGGCAAACTCATTTATCTTCTCGTGGATGTGTTTAATATTCGGGATTACGACTTCATCTATTCCCAGTTGTAGGCTAAAAGGAATCGCCGTA
>CAJXIQ010000101.1 GCA_913054375.1 uncultured Bacteroidota bacterium | reverse complement strand
AAGCATTGAAGCTTCCGTACTATAGACTTCCAGGTGTAGAGGAAATCGAAAATAACGACATTGTAGTTTTCAATTATCCCGGAGAAGACGATAGACCGACTGACAAAAAGACCAACTACATAAAACGATGTGTAGCGATAGCTGGCGATAGCCTAAAAGTAGTCAATGGATTAGTATATATCAATGGAAAACCTTCCAAAGTAGCTGTAAACGGACAAATGAGCTATACCATGCAGACCAGTACAGCAGTTGGTCGCAGAGATTTGGAGAAAATAGATGTTTCAGAATATGGGACCAATGGAACGGGATACTACGAGCTATTCATGACAGAAGAAAATAGAAACAAACTAGCTCAATTCCCGGGCATTGTGGATATTACTCCAAAGATTGATAAGGCAGGTAAGTATCCGGAAGTATTCCCTCATATACCTGATCAACTGCCTTGGAGTAGAGACAATTACGGAACCATCTACGTTCCCAAAAGAGGAGATGTATTGCCGATAGATAGTAGCACTATGTGGATTTATAAAGATTTGATCAAAAAGTATGAAGGCAACGATTCGTACACTATTAAAGAAGGTAAAGCATATATAAATGAGCAGGAAATAACCGAGTATAAAGTAAAAATGAACTATTACTTTATGATGGGAGACAACCGTCACCGAAGTGCAGATTCACGTTATTGGGGTTTTGTACCAGAGGATCATGTAGTAGGCAAGGCTCTCTTTATATGGATGAGTATAGAGCAAGACGGCATCTATGGCGGAAGACACAAAAATGTGATAAGTCGTATTCGTTGGAGTAGACTTTTCAATAGAATACACTAGTGCTAAAGAGTAAAAAGGACTTACGCATTATTTTCTTGGGCAACCCAGAGTTTGCTAGATTTCACCTCGAGCGAATACTAGAAAACGGCTATAATGTAGTAGCAGTGGTCTCTGCTCCGGATAGACCAGGAGGTAGAGGAATGAAGCTAATGGCGACTCCGGTAACACAGTATGCTCGCAAGCAAAACATCCCTTGCTTGCAACCCTCTAATCTAAAAAACGAAGCTTTTCAAGAAGAGTTAAAAACATATAACGCAGATCTACAAGTAGTCATTGCATTCAGAATGCTACCCGTTGTAGTTTGGAATATGCCACCAATGGGAACGTATAATTTACATGCCTCACTCCTACCACAATACCGCGGCGCTGCTCCAATCAACTGGGCTATAATGAATGGCGAAACGGAGACGGGTGTAAGCACTTTTAAATTAAAGCACGAAATAGACACTGGAGATCTTTTGGTGCAAAAAACGTGTACGATAACAAATGACGATACTGCTGGTACTCTGCATGACAAACTAATGCACGTTGGGGCAGACGCGGTCATAGAAACCCTAGACCAACTAGTGAGTGGTGAAGTAAAACAACTTCCACAGCTAGATAACGGAGAACTAAAGGCTGCTCCAAAACTCTTTACTGCGAATACAGAGATCGATTGGAATACAGCTACAACACGTGTACGCAATATCATACGAGGGCTAAGTCCATATCCCGCAGCCCATACTACCTTTGATGGTAAAAAATTGATTGTTTATGAGGTTGAGACAGAGCTTATAGAGCATCACTTGACCTCGGGTACTTTCATTAGCGATGGTAAACGATACCTCAAAGTAGCTGTGGTAGACGGTTTTATCTCTTTGAAAAACATAAAAGCCCAAGGTAAACGCCAAATGGCTATTCATGATTTTTTAAATGGTTATGACATAAGTCACCTGCACCTCGCAAGCGAGAACAGCCCTGGAACAAAGGACACAGAGTAAGAATTTTGAGTAGCAAACGGTCTTCGTAAGGAGAGAAATAAGCTAAAGTAACACCCGACAACCGCCATTATACCTGAGATGAAATGCAACTTCGTAAAGACGAATTCGTAGCAAATAAATTCATAATGGGCAGCATACAGAAACACAGGTTGGAGATGGTGTCTATTTTGCTACTTTTGCAAGCCTTTAAGTATGTGGGAAAAGATAGCAAATACGATACTTCGCAATAGATTAGCGCTCATCATATCGTTGGTGATTTGTACGGCATTTATGCTATACCAAACGCTGAATGTGCAATTAGCTTACGATAATCCAAAATTTGTTCCAAACAATGATTTGGATATGATGGCATATCAGGAGTTTAAAAAAACATTTGGTGACGATGGAAGTGTTATGGTTGTTGGCATAAATACCGACCAACTTCGTAACCTTGATTTTTTTAATGCTTGGTATGACTTAACCCTAAGTTTAGACAGCACCAAAAATATAAAGCGAGTTCTATCCATCGCCAACTTGAAAGAACTAGAAAAGCAAGTCATGCTTGATAGTTTCGAAGGACAAACGTATGAGAAAGCAACACTCCAAGCACAAAATTTCATCCAACGTAAGCCGCTAAGTCAGGCAGAATTAGATTCGGTTTTTGTCAAGTTAAGGGACTTGCGTTTTTATGAAGGGTTATTGTTCAAGGACAGTTCCAATTTTACGCTTATGGCAGTAACACTGGACAAGTCAATACTTGACACGAAAGCTCGCGTACCGTTTGTAGATAGCATAGAACAGCAAATCACAAAAATATGTACTGCATACGGTGTAGACGTACATTTTTCAGGACTACCATTTATACGTACCAAAATGTCGCAAATGATACGTCAGGAGCTTGTGCGCTTTACGCTTGTTTCCATGGTACTTACCTCACTTATTTTACTCTTCTTTTTCAGAAGTATTCCTACGTTGGCATTTTCGCTGCTCACGGTGGTCGTAGGAGTAATATGGTGCATGGGGATACTTGTGACATTGGATTTTAAGATTTCAATGTTTATTGGTCTACTGCCGCCGCTTATAGTGGTAATTGGTATTGCCAATTGTATCTACCTACTAAATAAATATCACGAAGAATTCAGAACGCATGAAAATCAAATAAAATCACTGCAACGCGTTATCTCCAAAGTAGGTCGTGCTGTATTATTTACCAACCTCACTACAGCTGTAGGTTTTGGTGTATTTGTACTTACCGGCAGCTCCGTATTACAAGAATTTGGTCTTACCGCTTTCTTAGCTATTATGGCTGTTTTTTTGATTTCTATTATTCTGATACCTGTCCTATTTAGCTATTTGCCAGCACCAAAAGCAAGACATACCAAGCACTTAGATTATAAGTTTTTAAACACCTTAATAGACCAGATAGGTCACTTAGTACAAACACAACGTAAGTGGATTTATATTGCTACTGTAGCCCTTGTGACTGCATCATTCATAGGTATGGCATTGCTCAAAAATGTCGGCTACATGGTTGATGATATTTCAAAATCGGATAAGCTCTATCTCGATCTTAAGTTTTTTGAAAGAAATATAAATGGTGTTATGCCGTTTGAGATAGTGGTAGACACGAAGAAGACCCAAGGAGTTTCTAATGTGCGTACATTGCTTAATATCGATTTACTCGAGCGTAGGCTGAGGGAATATCCTGAATTCAGTAAACCGGTAAGTATCTCGCAAACAATGAAATTCTTGAACCAAGCATACTATAACGGTGACCCAAGACGCTACAGGCCACCAAGTGTATTAGATCTAGGCAGTATTCTTAGTGCCGTGCCAGAAGGTGAGACCAACGAGAGTATGATAAACAGCCTCGTAAATGAAAATAACAGTAAGGCTCGCGTAAGTGTACAAATGGCAGATGTGGGCAGTGTCAGAATAAAAGAACTGAAGCAAGAGGTAAGCCTTATCGCTGATACTATATTTAATTTTCGAAAGACTACAGAGGATATTTTTACTGATTCTATAAGCGATATAACAGTGCTAGACTCTGCCACAAGCGCGTTTGATACTACCTACTATTCATTCAAAAAAGTGAGCTATATACCACTGGATAGTAGCAGACACACGGCCATATCTATAACTGGAACCAGCGTAATCTTCTTGAAGGGCAATGACTATTTGATTAGCAATTTATTGATGAGTCTGCTCATTGCGTTTATTATAATATCCTTATTAATGGCCAGTATTTTTAAGTCCATGCGAATGATTGTGATAAGCATTATTCCAAACCTTATTCCATTATTATTTACCGCGGGGATAATGGGATTCTTTGGCGTTAATTTCAAACCAAGTACGGTACTTGTATTTAGTGTAGCATTTGGTATTGCAGTAGATTTTTCTATACATTTTCTGACCAAGTACAAAATGGAACTTACAAGCTCTTCAAGCATATCAGAAGCCGTAGCAAAGGTGCAAAAAGAGATTAGCACCAGTATGATATACACCGCAGTTATACTTTTCTTTGGATTCATCATATTTGTATTCTCTGACTTTGGGGGTACTATAGCCTTGGGGTTATTCACAGCATTGACACTTTTAATTGCCTTGCTTAGCAATCTAATATTATTACCGAGTCTGCTTTTATCGTACGATAGTGCCAAGCAAACCACTCCCAAAACAATACGATAGTTTTATTGAAATAGTAGTACTATTGTATTACTATGAACTCATCAAAACCCTTAGATTCACACTCTGCCATAAAACAGTGGCTGAGTAAATATGGAGACGATATGTACTCTTGGGCCTTTTACAAAACCAGTAGCAAAGAAACTGCAGAAGACTTGGTTCAAGACACCATGGTTTCTGCGTTCAAATCGTACGAAAAATACAAACCCGGAAGCAATCCCAAGACATGGCTCTATACTATCTTGAACAACAAAATTATAGACTATTACAGAGCCAGCAATACGCAGAAAAGTGTAAATCAGACTACATTACAAGGTAGTTATGCAGACGATGATAACTTTGATAGCAACGGCTCATGGAACAGGGTTCAAAAGCCACTTTGGGCCAATACTGAAGAACATTTACTGGATAATCCATTATTCCTGAAAGCACTCTCTGGATGCTTGGACAATTTACCACCAAATTGGAAAGGTGTAGTGGTTGGAAAATACTTTGATCACAAAAAAGGGTCACAGATTTGTAAGGATTTAGGTATTTCATCGTCTAACTTATGGCAGATAGCACACAGAGCCAAACAACAACTACGAACATGCCTAAACCAAAAATGGAAAGACAATTAATATGAACTTTCTAATGAGAATAGTAATGATGTCATGCAGACAAGCAGCGTTGCTTGACAGTAAGGCATCCTTTAGTGCCTTGAATCCGATGGAGGCAGTGAAGCTAAAAATGCATCTAAAAGTATGTACATCTTGCCAAGATTTTTACAAAGACAGTGCCCTCATAGATGAGGCCATTGAGAAAATAACGCAGCAGCGGGAAAAGCAACAAATGGAATTGAGCGATGCTCAACGCAACAAGATTCTCGAAGCATTGAAGTAAGGCGCTCAGTAAGTAACATCTAAATCACTCGTTCTTCTTAGTAATACGGATTAAAGAATGAAAAAAATTATTTTAGCACTTTTACTTTTAGGAGGATTTGCCGCGTGTAAATCAAAGACGAAAGCCATTTCTGCCTATACAATCGTTCCAATGGCACGCATTACATGGCTAAGTAATACCAACCCAGCGCAAGCAAAAGCTGAAGCCTCGGGCAGACCTATATTTGTCGATATAGGCGCGGTATGGTGCGGATACTGCAAAAAGATGAAGAAAGACGTTTTTACCGAAGATGCAGTTATCTCTGCGATAAATGCCGGTTTTGTACCCCTATCGCTTGATGGAGAGAAAGGAGACGGCAAAGCACTCGTATCAAAACTTGGTATTACTGGCTTCCCAACACAATTAATCCTTGACGCTGAAGGAAATGTGCTGAAAAAAAATACCGGATACATGGATACTCCAAAGCTTTTAGCCTTTCTAAAATAAAGACAACTGTTATCCCAAACTGAGTGATTTGGCAAAGTCAAGCTACCTTAGTCTTGCGTTTCTTTTTTAATTACTTCAAGTGAAACCCTACCATATTGAGCAGCTACCTCACTAAAACTACTCCAGAAACTACCAATAATATGCTTAGACTTGGACAACATAAGAAGGTCTACTAAAGCATTTTCAATATCCGCCGGTTTGGCTCTATTCTGTCCTGCAGCAAACCAATATAATTTTTCTCCCATCACCTTATGCAAAATCTGAGCCTCACCTTTATCATCTGTACTTAAGTAGAAATAGAGATTATTGTTACTCTTTTCTAGCTTTTTTAGTTTTTCTATAAATGCCATGGTGGGACTTTCCCTTTTCGATGTTTCATTATCTCCACGTCGTATATGAACTCCATAATAAGTCTCCGTGTTTATCCCTGCTAATCTTCTTCTTACCTCTTGTAATACAGCAGGAACGGGCAGCAATAAGGAAATAAAACTCTTATCTCCATAAAATTGCTCACACGTATTGATATATACTGTATTTGCATTTTCAATACGGTTTATAAGATCCTTGTTTCCAGTATATAACTCTACTATTTCTTTATCCGTAAACTGAATATCGTAATTTTCATAGGTCTTCTTAATACTATTGGCTCGTAGCTTCAATCCTATTTTATTCCATTTTGGGATATAGGCCATATGGGTCACCACAACTCCTTCAATAGGCAGAAATAAATTATCAAAATCACAATTAAGTTCATAGTTGTTGATCCAGAGCACCTCTACCTCTCTGCCCAGTCTCATCCTCAAGGCAAGGCAGGCAGCAAGAACCCTCATCCTATTTCCTAACCCCCCATTTGCTCGTACTACGATTGACATCCTTACTGCAAAGTACGCAAACTGCCTCAAAGTGAACTAATCTATTGATTTTATGAGATGGAAAACCATTGTATTTGCCTAC
>CAJXIQ010000100.1 GCA_913054375.1 uncultured Bacteroidota bacterium | reverse complement strand
GTAACAAGACCGAGCACGAGTACCATTCCTATAGTGCCAATAAGAGACTTAGAAAACATAAAGACACCATAACCCAGCAAACCACTGAGCAAAGGAGATACGTTAGAAAATAGCAAAGCACAAACCAGCGACACCCATATAGCTGACACAATCAACTTGCTCACTGTCTTGGGACGTATCTTAAATACTTTATTGAAGTATAAATTATAACCTAAAATAAAAAAAATAGGGTAGAGCAAAAATGCCCCTATCCCAAAACCGCTGTAAATGAAAAGATGGGCGAAAAACGCCCCCAATTTACCCATGAAATTTGCGGGTAATTGGTCTTTGAAATTAAATAAAAAATCTGTGATGCCGGCGTTTAAAATACTTTGATCAGCTCGCCAAGAAAATAAGTAACTAAGCGATGCTAAAAAAACAAAGACAGCAAAAAGCAAAACTATTCCTCCTATCAACTTATAAGTGAGCGTATTATCCTTTTGAGTTATCGCCTCTTTTCTTACCTTTTTGGTTCCAGTCTTTCGCTTAAATAGTGACATATTCTATAAGTGAGCGAATGTAGAGATTGCACTACTACTCTTGAACCAATGTTTTTCACAAAAAATAACGAGTGTAGCTTATAGTGACGCTTAACTTTAAACTCTAACGACGCAACCTAACCTCCTGAAAGCTTATCTATTTTTTGTCCAGTCAAATACCGTACGTCTATAACACCACAGAAAAATAAAAATAATTCAGCGTTCATCGAGTCAATAAACGCAAAAAGCAACCCGAAGGTTGCCTTTTTAAATCTACTTTATTAATTGGTTATAAAAACTTGAAGCTTCTACCCAGGTATTTTGCTGTATGACCCAACTCTTCCTCTATTCTGAGAAGTTGATTATACTTGGCCATTCTATCACTTCGTGATGCAGAACCTGTTTTTATCAAGCCACTGTTCATAGCTACTGCAAGGTCTGCAATTGTGCTATCTTCGGTCTCACCACTTCTGTGAGAGATTATATTTGTATAGCTGTTTTGCGTAGCAAGATTTATAGCATCTATCGTCTCTGTGAGCGTACCTATCTGGTTTACTTTTACCAAGATAGAATTGGCTATTCCTTCATCTATACCTCTTTGCAGTCTTTTTACATTTGTCACAAATAAATCGTCACCAACTAGCTGAACCTTGTCTCCAATTTTTTCTGTTAGTGATTTCCATCCTGCCCAGTCATCTTCGTCAAGACCATCTTCGATACTAAGAATTGGGTATTTTTTACTCCAATCTGCCCAATACTGAGCCATTTCTTCGCTAGTCAGTTCTCTACCATCTGACTTACTGAAAGTATATAGTCCTGTTTCTTTATTATAAAATTCAGAAGTAGCAGCGTCCATAGCTATGTGCATATCTTCTCCTGGTTTGAAACCTGCAGATTCGATAGCCATAAGTACTGTTTCGATAGCCTCTTCGTTACTTTTTATGTTTGGTGCGAAACCTCCTTCGTCACCTACGTTTGTACTGTAGCCCTTTTTGCTTAACACTTTTTTGAGGTGATGAAAAGTCTCAACACCCATTTTCAATGCTTCTGAGAACGAATCTGCTCCAGTAGGCATGATCATAAACTCCTGAAAGTCGATTGAATTATCTGCATGACTTCCTCCATTGATAATATTCATCATAGGAATAGGAAGTACATTAGCATTAACTCCACCTAAGTATCTGTATAGTGGCTGGCCGCTTTCTTCTGCAGCTGCATGAGCACATGCTAAACTTACTGCAAGCATTGCATTTGCACCTAGTTTGCTTTTGTTTTCAGTACCGTCCATCATAATCATCTTGTGATCAATATGTACCTGCTCAAAAACATCTTCTCCTACTATCTCGTCATAAATCTCCGTATTTACATTAGCTACAGCCTTCATTACACTTTTACCAAGGTAATTTGACTCATCTCCGTCTCTAAGCTCTACTGCCTCGTGAACTCCTGTACTTGCACCACTAGGTACTGCGGCTCTACCAAAGGCCCCGCCTTCTGTGAATACGTCTACTTCAATAGTAGGATTTCCTCTACTATCTAAAATTTGTCTTGCGTGTATGTGTGATATTTCGCTCATATTAATTGCGTTGTATTTTTGTGTTAGTTAAACCGTGACGCTTTGTTATCTGTAACAAATGCCTCTTTTGCCGTGAAAATTTAAGCAAGCTGCAATGGTAATCACTTTAAAGATGTTGTGCAATTTTTATTGTACTCGATTCTGTAAGACTAGCATTTTGTCATCCTTTTGCGATGAGTCAGTCACCGAACAAACTAGCCAAGCATCTCTACAAAATCGTCAAACAGATAACGGCTGTCGTGAGGACCGGGACTCGCCTCAGGGTGATATTGCACCGCAAAAGCATTTTTATCTTTCACACGGATACCTTCTACAGTATTGTCGTTTAAGTTAATATGTGTAACCTCTGCATTACCCGTATTGCTTTCTGGATCTATAGCAAAACCATGATTTTGTGAAGTCATCTCACTCTTACCTGTCAAAAGGTTTTGTACCGGATGATTTTGTCCTCGGTGTCCTTTCTTTAACTTGAAGGTTTTCATACCTACTGCTTGTGCTAATATTTGGCTACCAAGACATATCCCAAACAATTTGTCATTGGCATCTAAAATATCTTGTACCGTTTTTACTGCTAGGGGCATCGCCGCTGGATCACCAGGACCATTACTTATCATAAATCCACTTGGATTCCATGATTTCATCTCTGCGTAACTCGTATCTCCAGGAAACACCTTAACATGGCAACCTCGCTCTGTTAGGCAATCAATTATATTATTTTTTGATCCGAGATCCAGTAGTGCTACCTTTTTAGTACCACTCTCATTTACCTCGTATTCTTTTTTACTCCATACTTTAGAACTTAGTTCTAGCCCTTCCATACTCGGTACTTCTTTGACCATTCTCTTAAGCTCATCCAAGTCAAGTATCTCAGAACTGATCACAGCATTCATAGCTCCTGCATCGCGTATGTGTTTGACGATTTCTCGCGTATCTACGTCACTAATTCCGCTAAACCCGTGTTCTATAAAGTAATCGTTTAGGCTACTGTCTGCCATAGTACGGCTGTGCATAGGTGAGTAGTTTTTACAAACTAACCCAGAAATTTTTATAGATCCGGATTCTGCATCCATTTCTGCTGCACCATAGTTGCCTATGTGATCCATAGTCATAACAACTATTTGGCCAAAGTAAGAAGGATCTGTAAAAACCTCTTGGTAACCGGTCATCCCAGTATTGAAGGCTATTTCTCCTGATGTGGTTCCAATTTTACCAATAGCTTTACCTTCGAAAACGGTACCATCTGCGAGTACCAAATATGCTTTTTGTGAATTAATTACTGACACGTTGTATAGGTTTGTTCAAAGGTAGTTTTGTTAGCAATTAGTTTGAACGGACCACTAAATAGTTATCAAAAGTTAATCAACGTATTACAAAATAACAGCGTAAAATGTATCTAGTTTAGCCAATTTTTAAGAAGGGAATTCTCTTCATCTACCACAGTAAGTTGATACGACACTTTTGGGCTTTTTAGATATACTAGATTTGAGGTATACATTTTCCCATCTCTGGCATACGTAATTTCTACAATATCATTCACGCTATACTTCGCATCATACGTTTCTAGCTTATCGCTTACTCGCCATCCGTTTATTGCCACAATTTCATCATTTACACTTAATCCCGCCTCTACTGCTGGACTACCACTGTATATACTAGAGACGGTCGTAACACCATCTCTATGCTTGCTAATAACCCCACTCCACGGTATCGTTTTATCAGCATTTGCGTCCTTAAAGTCTAAACCATACTGGCTAAATATACTTGTATAATCCAGTGGTTTAGTACTGAATATCACATCATCAAAAAATGTCTGCATATCCTTCCCTGCTATTTTAGTACATACCGCTATAAATTCCGCATGGGTAAATCCTCTATTTCTTTTTTTATAATACTCCTTGTACAAGTGAGTCATCACATCATCCAAGCAACTTTCAGAATTGGCTCTAATTTCTAGGTCCAACATTGCGGCGGCTATCATGCCTTTGTTATAATAACTTACTGTTTGATTCATACTTTCCTCATTGGGTAAGTAAGCTTTAACCCAAGTTAGCATACTACTGTGAGCAAGACTCATAACATCTTTACCTGGAGAATTCTCCAACCTATTAATTTGACTACTGATTACACCCAGATACTCTCTTCTATCCATCTTACCTATTCTATACAGCGTAAGATCATCGTAGTATGAGGTAATCCCTTCTGCTATCCAAAGCATATCTGTATACACTTCTGTATTGTAGTTGAAGGGCCCAAGTTGAATCGGACGTATACGCTTCACATTCCACAAGTGGAAGTATTCATGTGCTATTAGTCCTAAGAAACCTCTGTACCTTCCTGGATTGGTATAGTTCCAACGAGGCATTACACTTGTTTGGCAATTGAGGTGCTCTAAACCTCCGCCACCGCTACCTACGTTGTATATAAAGTGTATGTACCTATCCGACGGATGTTCTCCCATCATAGCTACTTGAGAGTCACTTATTTTTTTAAAATCTTTCTGAATGATTTTTAGGTCGTAGTTTCCTTTGCCTATCATTACTATTTTATGAGGAGTACCTCCACTCGAATATTCGGTGGCATCAAAAGTGCCTAAAGCAATTGGAGAATCTGCAAGCAAATCATAATTTTTGCAGGTAAAAACATATCCCATTGCTTTGCTTTGGGGCAAAGCTACTTCTACATTTTGCCACCCAGAATAAGGCACTATTTTGAGCACAATTTCCTCCTGCTCGAAGCCTTCTAAGTATCCGAAGGCGGACACACTGTGTAGGAATGCATAATTCTCGTCTGCATAACTCTCTCTAGCACTTATTGCAAAACAATACACGTCATATCTCAAGGTAAGCATTCGCTTATCTTTTGTATCAATTCTCCACGTATTCTTATTTGTACGTATCACTTTAGCTTCTCCAGCTTCTACATTCTCGTACCCCTTACTGAACTCTCTTACTTTATAGGAACCGGGAGTCCAAACGGGAACTTTGAAATCTACGAAATCTTTTCCAGCAGCATCAAACTGAATAGCCACGGTAACGTAATGCGCTTTTACTTTGTCAAAACTTACAGTATAATTAGTAGCCATAGTACGTATAGATAGTAGTGCGAATAATGAAATTGCAACGATATTTTTGTGCATGGAGCAAATGTGTCATTTTTTTTGGAAACAATAGAGCTCGAGCACTGTCTACTTTACATCTTCTTTTGTGAATGACGAAAATTTTAAACTCCACTTTCGTGTGATAGCTAAATACCGGATGACAAATACTCCTGAAACACTCAATGTATGGCTTAATCCATTCGGACGTCAAAAAACAACCAAATGAAGTGGTTAAAGAGCAAAGAAGCTATTCGAATGATGCAAAACAATAACAAGCCACTCACACCGGTAGTTTTAAATTACCAAAAGCCGTATTATTACGCCTCAAAATGAGAGACCTGCAATTTCCAATCCAATTAACTTTTAATATAGGTACATTATCAAATGATTTTAGTGCTGTAGATGCAAATGGACGAACCATGGCATATGTCAAACAAAAGCTATTCAAACTAAAAGAAGATATTAGCATTTTTAGTGACGAAAGCAAAACAGAGTTGCATTACAAAATAAAAGCAGATCGTTGGATAGACTGGTCTGCAGCCTACAGCATGACCCATGCAGATGGAAGAGAACTTGGTAAGATTGCCCGCAAAGGATGGAGATCACTCTGGAAAGCAAAATACCTAATCATAGATCAACACCAAAAAGAGCAATTTACTATAGAAGAAGAAAATGGCTGGGTAAAAGTATGGGATAATCTACTGGGAGAAATACCCATACTAGGGCTGCTTACCGGATACTTATTTAACCCATCCTATGCCGTAACCAATCTGAACGGCAGAAAAGTAGTTCGTCTAAAGAAGCAAGCTTCTTTCTTTGGCAGAAAATTTGAAATAACCAAACTCGATACTTTGGAAAATGATGATGACGAGCGGGTAATTCTCGGTTTGATGATGATGGTTTTATTGGAACGACGCCGCGGCTAGAAATAAAGGCTTTGAGCTACTCTAAAAGTATTGGCGTGTGCTTCTATGATATCCTTTATCTGAACAGAATAACCACCACCCATACTCACACTCACCGGAATACAGTGTGCTATAGCTTGCTCAAAAACAAAACGATCTCGCTCCAGGCACCCCGCTCTAGTTACTCCTAACCTACCCAACTTGTCTGTACTTATTATATCTACACCTGCTAGATAAAGCAACAGATCAGGCTTCACTTGGTCTATCAATCGAGGCAAATGGGCTTTGAGCAATGCCAAATAATCTGCGTCTTCTATTCCATCATCTACGCCTATATCCAAGTTGCTTTTTTCTTTGCGTAGCGGATAGTTCTTTGCCCCGTGCATGCTAAATGTAAATACTCTCGGATCATTCTCAAATATCTTGGCAGTACCATTTCCTTGGTGTACATCTAGGTCTACAATCAGAAGCTGTTTCACTGTCCCTTCACTCAGTAAAACATTTGCCGTAATCGCAAAATCATTAAAAATACAAAACCCTTCTCCCCTGTCTGCATAAGCATGATGCGTGCCCCCCGCTATGTTCATTGCAACACCATGTTGCATAGCATATCTTGCGCACTGAAGTGTACCATTGGCTATGTGTTTGCCTCTTGAGATGAGTTCTGGTCGGATTGGAAAGCCTATTGCTCTTTGCTCCTTGCGATTGAGCAG
>CAJXIQ010000099.1 GCA_913054375.1 uncultured Bacteroidota bacterium | reverse complement strand
TTTTTCGTTAAAAATAAGGACAGATAGTAAGGTGCTTAGCAATACCACACCCACATTATTCACCCCAAAAACAAAAGCACTTTTTACACTAAAACTCTCTATTGCACTCAGCAAAAAGAAGATAGAAAAGTAGTTGGGTATACCCAAACCAACACCAGCTTTTACGCTCTTCCATTCCCAACCACTAAAATTAGCCTTCTCTTTGACTAGGTAGATAAATACTCCTGCTACAAAAGCTCCTAGAAAAATAGAATACGAAATAGCACTAAGCGGCACATCTAGACCATAGGCCGTTTGCAAGACTTTCAAACTAGTGTCGATCAGACCTCCTCCTATAAACACAATTATAGGAAGCACTAAATAGCGCTTATCAATCGTAAACTTCTTTTTTACGGTAATAAAATAGATGCTGAGAATAGAAAGTACTAGCCCAAAAACAAAGAGAAGAGTGATTTCTTCTTTAGCATAGAAAAAAGCAAATAGGATAGGAATGACCACACTCATCTTCCCACTTACTGCAGTAACACTAATACCAAGCTTCTCTGTGGTGAGCGCCATCGAAAAGAAAATAGCGATAAACAAAAAACCCAAAAGCAAGCAATATGTAAACCAAGGCTGACCGATATAAGTAAAAACATCTCGGTTAGTGGATAGACTAATGCCCAGCACAAAACATACCAGATAGTTGACTATAATGGCTTGAAATTTATTGACATTATACTCCTTAAACCATCTGAAAATTAAATTGATAAACGTGCTAAATGCTATGCTTAATAGGAGAAAGGTAATGGCCATTATTTTGCTGTAAAGTATTTAATAGTATCGTTTCCGTTTATTTTTTCATTCTTACTAGGTATGCCTACCCAAGGTGCTTTTATTCCTGTGTCCCAGTCCTTGTTAGATTTTAAGATTATCGCCTCATCCCATGCCTTGTTTTCGATAAAAGAGGTTAAAACCTGCTTGCCCCCTTCAACCAATACGCTATGTATATTTCGGGAGTACATATCTGCAAGTACACTAGCAAGTGTCATATCTTTTAGCCGTATCAACTCATAGTTTTCTGTTTTTTCGCTTCTTACCGTAGTGTATATTAGCGTGTTTCCCGTTGAGAAGGCTTTTGCATTTAGATCTACATTTAGCGTTTTCGAAAGCACAATTTTAGTTGGATTATTTCCATCAACACCCCGCACATCAAGCTTTGGGTTATCTCGGTTTATAGTGCTCGCCCCAACCAATATCGCTTGATGTGTAGCCCTTAAATTATGTACCAATGAGCCATTTACATCATCACTTATTTGTGGAGACTGGTTAGTTCCTTCGAGGCGAGCCATGTAGCCATTCTTTGTTTCTGCCCATTTGAGGGTGACATATGGCTGCTGAGTCGTGTGTGCTTTAATGAATTTTTTATTTAGAGCGGCGCATTCATCTTGGAGCACGCCCACTTTTACCGTTATTCCTGCATCACGAAGTTTTTGAATCCCCTGACCAGAAACTTTTGTATGCGGATCTAACATACCTATGACAACGCGCTTGGGGTTCTTCTCGAGTATAAGGTCTGCACACGGAGGAGTTTTACCGTAATGGGAGCAAGGCTCTAGATTCACATAGACTTCACATTCGGCAATATTAACATCAGATGCTACTTTATTAAACGCATTTACCTCGGCATGTGGTTTCCCAAATTGCTCGTGGTATCCCTCAGCTACAACCTTGTTATTATGAACGATAACACAACCAACCATTGGGTTAGGTGCTGTATAAAGCTCGCCATACTGGGCTATTTCTAAGCATCGCTTCATATACTTATTTTCTTGCACGCTGCGAAACTAATGTTAATATCATACATTCTTTAACTGTAAATTTGCAGCATGCAACTTGGCCTCATAAAAGCACTCTACACCGACCAACTTACCAAAGTTTACAACTACGGCGAAGCCGAAAATCTTTTTTATATCACTTTGCAGTGGTTAGAGAAAAAATCGAAGACTGCGGTTATACTGGGCCAAGATACACTGTTGGTGGACACCTACCAACTGGTCTTAGAAGAGCTTTTGTTAGGTAAGCCTATACAATACCTTACCCACGAAGCTCCATTTTACGGACTATCCCTCTATGTAGATGAGCGTGTGCTTATTCCTCGACCAGAAACGGAGCAACTTGTGCATTGGATTATTCACGATAATCCTGAATTTAATGGCAGTGTAATGGATATAGGCACAGGTAGCGGTTGTATACCTGTAGCATTGGCCAAACATTGGCCTGAGGCTATCCTAAGCGGATGTGACATAAGCGCAGATGCACTTGTAGTAGCAGAGAAAAACGCTAATGACCAAGAGGTAGATGTCACCTTTATTCAGAAAGACATTCTGAGCCAAGAACTGGACGACTATGACATCATCATAAGTAACCCACCATACATTGGTAAGAGTGAAATGCATGATATGCACCAAAACGTACTGAATAATGAACCGCATTTGGCTTTATTTGTATCAGATAGTGATCCGCTTATTTTTTACAAGAGAATATTGCAACTCGCTAAGCAACAAAAAACTACGTGCTACTTTGAAACAAGCGAATTGTATAGAGACGAGTTAGATTTGTGGCTAGATACTGAGAACTTGGATTACATATGGCAGTTGGATTTTCAAAAAAAAAATAGGATGCTAAAGGTTCGTTTCTAAAGCCAAATCATTTACTCCTCAGTTATCCCCATTTATCCGCAATAATTGTGGGTATTTTCGTATCATAATAGCCTCAGCATTGGCCATTTGCTTATAGATTGCACACATTAAAACTAACCTGAAATAGATGAATTCGGAAAACGAGAAAATAATCCCAATTAATATTGAAGAAGAAATGAAAACTGCGTACATCGATTACTCGATGTCCGTTATTGTTTCGCGTGCTCTTCCAGATGTAAGAGATGGTCTGAAGCCAGTACATCGTCGTGTACTCTACGGTATGACGGAACTTGGACTAGCTAGTAATAGACCGTATAAAAAATCTGCAAGAATAGTAGGAGAGGTCCTTGGTAAGTATCACCCACACGGCGATACATCTGTTTATGATACGATGGTGCGTATGGCACAGAGTTGGAGCCTACGCTACCCTATGGTCGATGGCCAAGGTAACTTTGGTAGTATAGATGGTGATCCGCCAGCTGCAATGAGGTACACGGAAGCAAGAATGAGAAAACTTGCTGAGGAGATGCTCGCTGACATAGACAAAGATACAGTTGATTATAGACCCAATTTTGATGATAGTCTAAGCGAGCCTACAGTGTTACCTGCACGTATACCGAACTTATTGGTAAATGGTGCCTCAGGTATTGCCGTAGGTATGGCAACCAACATGGCACCGCATAATCTAAGCGAGTGTATCGATGGAACTATCGCATATATAGATAATAATGATATTGATGTAGAAGGACTTATGGAGCACGTGAAGGCTCCTGATTTTCCTACAGGCGGTATTATATACGGTACCGAAGGTGTAAAATCTGCTTTCGAAACGGGTAGGGGCCGTATCGTAATGCGTGGTAAAGCTGAGTTTGATGTCAACAAAAATGGTAGAGAGCAAATTGTAATTACAGAAGTTCCTTACCAGGTGAGTCCATCACAAATCATTGTGAAGGCTGTGGATCTCGTAAATGATAAGGTAATAGAGGGAATAAGCGAAGTAAGGGATGAGAGTGGCCGTCAAGGACTACGTATTGTTTTTGATTTGAAACGCGATGCAATACCCAATATCGTACTCAACAAACTATACAAATACACACCGTTACAAACAAGTTTTAGTGTAAACAATATAGCCCTTGTAAAAGGAAGACCGGAGATGCTAAATCTTCGCGATATGATACATCACTATGTAGAACACCGCCATGAGGTAGTGATTCGTAGAACAGAGTATCTACTAAAAGAGGCTCAGAAACGTGCTCATATACTAGAAGGCCTTATCATAGCACTGGATAATCTAGATGCTGTAATAAAACTCATACGAGCGTCTAAGAATGGTGAGGATGCCCGAAATGGGTTAATGAAAGAATTTAAACTTTCTGAAATACAAGCGAAAGCCATACTGGACATGCGCCTACAGAAACTTACGGGTCTGGAAATTGACAAGGTAAGAGCAGAGTACGCAGAATTGATGGCAACTATCGCTGACTTAAACGATATTTTAGGAGATGAAGCTCGTAGAATGCAAATCATCAAAGATGAACTTTTGGAGATGAAAGAGAAGTACGGAGATGAGCGTAGAACAGCCATAGAGTTTGATGCCGGAGAAATAAACATAGAAGACCTTATAGCTAATGAGGAGATGGTAGTAACAATCTCTAGCATGGGCTATATAAAGCGCACACCGCTTACTGAGTACAAGTCTCAGTCTAGGGGAGGAGTTGGCAACAAGGGTGTGAAGCACAGAGATAAAGATTATGTAGAAAATCTCTTTGTTACCATGACGCACAATTACATCTTACTATTTACAGACCAAGGAAGATGCTTCTGGATGAAGGTATACGAAATCCCAGTTGGAAGCAAAGTGTCTCAAGGTAGAGCGATACAAAACCTAATTAATATACCAAATGATGATAGTGTAAGGGCATTTGTAGCCACAGGAAACCTCAAGGATGAGGAATATGTGAACAATAATTTTATCGTGATGTGTACTAAAAACGGTACAATCAAGAAAACATCGCTTGAGCAATACTCTAGACCAAGAACAAATGGAATTAACGCCATTACGGTGAAGGACGGAGATAGACTATTAGAAGCTAAACTCACAGACGGAACCGCAGAAATACTGCTGGCAAAGAAGAGTGGTAAAGCTATACGATTCAATGAAGAAAACGTAAGACCGATGGGTAGAACAGCCTCTGGAGTAAGAGGAGTAAGGCTAGAGAATGAGCAAGATGAAGTCATTGGAATGGTTTGTGTAAACTCCGATATGGAAGACACTACTATTATGGTAGTATCGGAAAAAGGATATGGGAAACGAACTGATATTGATGATTATAGAATCACCGGTAGAGGAGGTAAAGGAGTAAAGACTCTGAGTGTTACTGAAAAAACGGGTGCACTTATCTCCATGAAGGATGTTACCAATGAAAATGATCTGATGATCATAACCAAACTAGGCATTACCATCCGTATGAAGATGGAAGATATACGCGTAATGGGAAGAGCCACCCAAGGAGTTAGGCTCATAAAAGTAAGAGACAAAGACGATATAGCATCTGTGGCAAAAGTGCCTAAAGTAGACGATGAAGAATTTGATGAAAATGAATCTGAAGATACGCAGATAGATGCTAACACAAGTAGTGAAGAGAATAATACAAATACAGAAGAAAATGAAGATTAAATTTAGTTATATACTCGTGCTAACAGTTCTATTTTCGGGGTTAAACACAATGGCCCAGAAGTTTAGTGTTGAATCCATGAAAATGGAATTGGATCCGGCAAAACCCGACGGCGACCGAAATTTTGATGACCTAGTTAAATGGGCAGAAGAGACTGCAGTGCATCCAAAAACATCCAATGATCCTAAAATGTGGTACTACAGAGGACTTACTTTCTTGAAGGTATCTGCACTAGAAAATGAGTTGAGTGAAAAATATCCTAATGCTATGGACTTAGCACTGGAAGGATTTACCAATGCAATAAAAACGGATATCAAAAACAAGGTAACCAAACTCGCAGAAGGGAATTTGCTTAATGTCGTTATTGGATTTTATAATCAAGGTTATGTAGCCTATAATACGAAAGACTATGCTACAGCATATGCTGCATTTGAAAAAGCATTGCCACTCATGAAGTACGATACAGATAACCAACTTAGGCGCAATAACTTAACATCTGAGGTATTGGAGCAAATGATGGCGTATAGTGCTATGAACAATGGTGAGGATGAAAAAGCAATAAAAGCGTTAAACAACCTTGTAAACAACGGAAGTTCTGACCCAACTATATTTACAAATCTTGCAAACTTGCAGATGAAACTAGGAGATACCACCCAAGCATTGGCTACCATTACTGAAGGCAAAGAACTAAATGAAGGGAATGCTGACCTTACAAATCTAGAATTGAATACCTACCTAAGGCTAGGGAGAAGTAAGGAGTTGATAGAAAAGTTGAACGCAGCCATAGAAACGGACCCAGAAAACACCTTATACTATCAGGCTAGAGGAGACGCTTTTGAGCGTTTCGGCGATACGGAAAAAGCCCTGGCAGACTATGCAAAATGTATAGAACTGAATCCTGAATATTACGATGCATATTATAATAGAGGTGCATTGTATCTAAATAAAGTAAGAGTAATTGTAGAGGAGCTTGATGGTGAGTATAAACCAAGTATTATACAGGCAAAGGAAGTAGAAATAAACCAGTGGTATGTAAAGGCAATTGCTGAGTTTGAAACAGTTTTTGAAGGTAACGATGATATGCCTATGGATGAAAAAGTGCTGTTAGCTGGTACAATGAAGAAAATTTATGCTCGACTAGAGAAAATGGACCAGTATGCTGAGATGAAGGCATTTGTAGAAGCCAATAAATAAGAGTACAAGAGAGGGAGTATTCACCGTACTCTCTTTTCTTATCAATCATATAGTTAACATAATATAAATTATAGGCAAAATGTGTGCAGGACTATAGTACACATTCAATTAAATTTGCTCCATGTCCAAAACAACAAATACAAACCAAGTTATCCTTTTTAGACTGGTTAGCTACCTAGAAGGTATATCATACCTGATTCTGCTCTTTATAGGTGTTCCCATGAAATACATGGCCAACGACCCAACTATTGTTAAATCTATTGGGATGCCGCACG
>CAJXIQ010000098.1 GCA_913054375.1 uncultured Bacteroidota bacterium | reverse complement strand
ACCGTCTAATTTGAATCGCTGCAAACTTGCCACAATGCTTCTAAAGAATTGATTGAGTGACGTAACTACCTGTATGGCACCTAGTATGAGTAGCAATCCAAATTCCTTTTCAGAATAACCAAGCACCGCTCCTACACCAATTATAATGACAATATACAGTACCGCGAGTACTATTTTTAGACCAACAATACTGCCCGTAAGTGAGCGTATTTTTCTATTGTCTTGCGCTACTTCGGTAATATTGAAATTATTAAGACCAAGGTCAAGCACGATGAAAAACAACAAACTTGTATTGAATAACGCAAAGTAATTGCCATAAACTGCTTGTGGTAGTGCTTCTTGCACTGCTGCATCTATAACCAGTATCCATATAGGTTTTACAAGCAGGTTGAGTACCTGCATAAAAGCTAAGTCACCGAGATATTTTTTTAACATTTATACAGTAGCTGCACTCCCATTTCGCTCTACGCTTCTTGTTTTCATTAGCAGAAAAAATCCAATGATGAAGAACACCATGAGCATTAACACTGACTTACGCATATCGCCAAACATTCCTTCCAAGAACCCAAACATCAACGGACCAAAAATGAGTCCAACTTTTTCCATCACATCAAAGAAACTAAAGTAAGATGCATGGTCTTCTGTAGGTGGGAGCAATTTAGAATAGGTGCTTCTGCTGAGAGATTGTATACCACCCATTACAAAACCTACTAAAGTGGCTAAAACATAAAATTCTGTTGGTAGATGTATGAAATATGCAATTACTGTACAGATGATCCAAATTAGGGTTGCAAGCATTAACGTACGCAAATTACCTATCTTGGCAGAAAGATTCGACAAAATGTACGCCCCTGCAATTGCAATGAGCTGTATGATGATAATGCTCACAATAAGTCCTGTCTCCTTTGTTTGCCACCATTCTCCACCGGGCACCCAATCTATCTCTTTGCTTGCAAAAAGTACGGCGAGTAGCATTATGGTCTGTACGCCCATGTTATAGGTAAAATAGCTCCCTAAGAACCATTTCACTCTTGGATGTTGCTTCAACTCTGTCCAAACCTTTCGCAGCTCTCGGTATCCGTACCAAATGATGTTATGTTGTTTTTCTCGCTTAGCGTAGTGACTGCTACTGGGCAAATAGTAATAGGTGTACTGAGCAAAGCCAACCCACCAAACGGCTACCATCAAGAAACCATATTTAACTGGCATTCCTACGACACCATTTAACAAAAGTATGGTTACTAATAGGGAAACACTACCAATATATCCAAGAGAAAAACCTTGCGCACTTATTTTATCGTGTTGGTCTTTGTCAGCGATTTCTAATAAGAATGAATTATAGAAGACCAAACTCCCCCAAAAACCAACACTAGCCATAAAAACGGAGAGCATACTTATTTCTAAAGTGTCCTTATCAAAATAGAATAGCGATGCACATCCAAGTGCACCCAGGTAGCAAAAAAATTGCATAAATCGCTTCTTGGTACCCATAAAATCTGCTATACCTGAAAGTACAGGAACCAATAAAACAATTAGAAAAAATGAAGCGGAATAGATATAAGAATAAAGCTCTGTATTTACAAATTCTCTACCGAAGAACGTCACCATCTCAGAAATAACATTTCCATCAGCATCTTTTGTTTTGGTAACCTCACCATAAAAAATAGGAAATATCGCTGTAGATATAATTAGATTATAAACCGAATTAGCCCAGTCATAAAAAGTCCATGCTTTTATGACCTTTGGATCATTTTTCTTGAATACGTATCCCATATATTTCTTTCAAAGCAAGTAAAATTTTTGGGTAGTACAAACCTAATTCTCTGAACATCTCACACCAACCTCTTATGAAAGGGAATTGAAACGTGCAGTTATGCCGCGTTCAACTTCAGTTTTTGAAGCATTTTTTCAGCGTCTGCAATGCCAATATTCACTTCTTTAACTCCATCGTTAGACGGAGCCTCATACATATGATCTGCCAATATAGCTTCACAAATAGATCGTAGACCACGAGCTCCAAGCTTAAACTCAAGCGCTTTCTCTACGATATAATCTATCACACTATCGTTGATGGTCAGTTGTATATCCTCCATAGCAAATAGTGCCTCATACTGTCGAATGAGCGCATTTTTAGGTTCTATCAGTATCGACTTCAATGCTTTAGCATCCAAGGGCATCAGTGCAGTAAGAATAGGCACACGACCAATTATCTCCGGAATTAAACCAAATTGTTTTACATCAGTGGGAATAGCATATTGTAGGTAATGCTCTATTTCTGCTGACTCATCTCCCGAAGATTTAAAACCCAGTGAATTAGCTTGCAGTCTCCGTGAGATTATTTTTTCTATACCATCAAATGCTCCACCACAGATAAATAAGATATTCTTGGTATCGATCTGTACCATTTTTTGATCTGGGTGCTTTCTACCTCCTTGAGGAGCTACATTGGCAACAGTACCTTCTAATATTTTGAGCAGGCCTTGTTGTACACCTTCACCACTCACATCGCGAGTGATACTTGGGTTATCGCTCTTGCGAGCAATCTTATCTATTTCATCAATATAAATAATACCACGCTCTGTAGCTTCTTTGTTATAATCTGCAGATTGGTATAGGCGAGAGATTATACTTTCTACATCTTCTCCTACATATCCAGCCTCTGTCAGTACTGTGGCATCTGCAATACAAAAGGGTACTTCAAGTGAACGAGCTAGTGTCTTGGCAAGTAATGTCTTACCTGTTCCTGTTTCTCCAATGAGCAATAAATTAGATTTTTCAATCTCAACGCCATCCTCACTTTTTTTGAACTGAAGGCGCTTGTAGTGGTTATATACTGCTACACTTAGTGTACGTTTTGCTTGATCTTGGCCAATAACGTACTCATCCAGTAGTTTTTTTATTTCTCTGGGTTTACGCAGTTTGAATCCGGCACTTACTTCTTGTGATTTTGTGCCTCCATTTTCATTCACCACTATTTCGTTTCCTTGATGGATGCAATCCTCACATATATGAGCATCTATACCCGAAATAAGAAGACCTACCTCTTCTTTACTTCTACCACAAAACGAACAACTCAGTTTCATATTCTTTTTTGCCAAATCTTATTTTGCTTTTCTTTCTAGCACTTCGTCTAGCATTCCGTATTCTTTAGCTTCTTGTGCCGTCATCCAGTAATCGCGTTCACTGTCTTTCGCTACTTTAGCATATTTCTGTCCACTGTGATTTGCTATGATATCATAAAGCTCTTTTTTTAACTTCATAATCTCTTTTACAGTGATTTCCATATCTGTAGCTTGACCAGAAGTACCGCCTAGTGGTTGGTGTATCATCACTCTACTATGCTTCAGAGCTGTTCTCTTGCCTTTGGTACCGGAGCACATCAAAACAGCACCCATACTAGCCGCTATACCTGTACAAATAGTGGCTACGTCTGGAGCTATATACTGCATTGTATCGTATATGCCTAAACCGGCATAAACACTTCCTCCAGGACTGTTTATATATATTTGTATGTCACGCTTTGCGTCTGAACTTTCTAAAAATAAAAGTTGCGCTTGTATCACATTGGCTATGTAGTCGTCTATTCCTGTACCCAGAAAGATAATCCTATCTGCCATTAGTCGTGAGAATACGTCTACCTCTCTGAATGGCATCTGGCGTTCTTCTATGACCGTTCGTGTCATATCTTGGGGTGCATGGATAGAGCTACCGATGTAGTGATCTACTTTGGTACTACTTATTCCGTGATGTTTTATTGCGTATTTTCTAAATTCTTTTCCGTAATCCATAACTTTTATCTTGGTGTCAAATGTAAAACAAATCGTTTGTAAATCTGATTTCAAAAAAAAACCACTCGATGAATCGAGTGGTTTTTTCATTTAGTTTACTTAGAAACCTTTTCGTTAAACTTCTTTACCTCATCGTAGAACTTGTCTACATGCAGCTTTTTGCCTTTGATGGTAACCAGCTCCTTGACCTTATCTAACACTTTTTTATCGACCACTACGTCCCGTATACGCATCAGATAGCCTTTATCTTCTCTATTTTTTGCTTCAAAATTTTGAATCATTGCTGGGTCCGGGTTATTCAATCCATACTGGCGAAGCATTTGTGCCGTATATGCGAAGGAAGTTTGATTGATATCTTCATCCGTTACTTCAACATTTTGCTCTTCTGCTATTTTCTCGCGTACGAGTTGCTTGCGCAACACAACGGACTCAGTGCCATAGAGCTCATCTACATTTTCTGAATTATACGTCTCTGGCTTTGTTTCGCTCAACCATCTCTTTAGAAAATCATCCGGAAGCGTCAGCGGGTGCTTTTCTTCTAGCAATAGATTTAGCTCTGCTTCTAGCTGTTTCTCTGCTTCTGCTATATAGTATGCACCAAGATTTTCTTCAATTTTAGCCTCAAACTCTTTTTCATTTTTCACTGCATCGGGCCCCATTACTAAATCAAAAAATTCTTGATTCAATTCTGCTGGCTGTACTCTGCGTATTTCCTTCACGCTTCCTTTAAACGTCTTATTAAGTTCTGCTACAGCTTCTTTTTCAATCCCTAAGGATTGAACTATCACCATTTCATTATCATTGAAAAGATCAAATACATTAATATCTAGTTCATCCCCAGTAGAAACCCCTACCAGTTGTTTTTTTACTTTTTTACTTTTTACCACCTCTGGCAAAACCGTTACTTCCTGCTCAAAGACTCCTCCATCTTTGTGCTCGCCTTTCTTGTCTACCTCCGTCATCTTGAGAACAATGGAGTCATTTTCTGTTTCTGACTTATCCATCGTTTCTAACTTACCATTTTGCCTTCTTAGGTTTTTAATCTCCGTATCTACCTCTTTCTTATCGAGCTCTATCTCGAAGCGAGTGAGTTTGTCCTTGATAGATATGTTCAGCTCCACGGCAGGTGCAAGACCGAGATCAAAATGAAAAGTAAAATCACCGTAATTTTCGAAATCTGTAATACTATCTTTTTCTACACTTGTCATTGGCTGACCAAGTATATCTATATTATTTTCTTGGAGATACTGGTATAGGTGTTCGGATGTAAGTCTATTAACCTCCTCAAAAAGCACACTCTTACCTACCATTTGCTTTACCATACCCATCGGCACAGTACCTGGCCTAAAACCCGGAATTTTTGCTTTTTTTCGGTAGTCTTTAAACTGCTTTTTGATGTTCTCTAGATAATCTTCGTTTTTAATTACTACACTGATAAGAGCATTTAAATCATCTTTTTTTTCGAAAGTTACGTTCATCTGGAATGTTTTTGTTAAAGGTTAGAAGTTTATACGTTTCGTATTTCTATTTTGTTCTTACTACTACAAAAGTGAAAGGTCCTAAAAAAACAAAACCCTGTATTACCAGGGTTTTGTGATACTGTATCGTACAGTGCGGGCGAAAGGACTCGAACCTTCACACCGTGAGGCACTAGATCCTAAGTCTAGCGTGTCTACCAATTTCACCACGCCCGCTTCCTTCTCACTTAAAGGGCTGCAAATGTAGATTTATTTTTTACTCTCGTCAATTATTTCAAAAAAAAATGTGACTTGTTTTCACAAGTCACATTTCAGGTGATTTAGGCTCTTAAAAACCTACTTCACTTGCATTCTTTTTGTAACACTGTTTTGCTTACCTGATATCGTATAAAAATACATTCCTGCACTTAGGCTAGCACCATCTATAGTTACTGTATGATTTCCTCTATTCATGACTCCTAGATCATCTGTATTGAGTACGTTACCCAATATATCTGTAACTGTAAGTGTTAGTGGAGAGGCGTCTCTTAGGTAGATGATTACCTCAGAAGAGCCACTGAAAGGATTGGGTTGATTTTGGCTTACAACAAACACTTCAGCATCTCTATTTACATCGGATACGCTAGTTATAACATCCGTACCTAAAACGTTATTAATAATATCTGAAACTGGCACAGCAGCATAGTTCATAGTACATATGTCGTTCGGATGAGACCCTGCCGCTGCAGAGTGGTTCTGAAGGTGTGTACCTGGTGTTGCATCTTCCTGCCAAATCACGTGTAAGAAATCATCCGCCATCTTAGCTGCACAAGGGAAGTTGCTTTCGACTCTTCCGTCTTGTGTAATATTTTGAGGACCGAACCAAGTTGTTCCTCCATCGGTGGAATACGAAACGAATATGTCTCTAAAGTTTGCATTCAAAAAGTGAACAGCCCCTTCTACAGGAGCAGAATACACAACAAATAAATTTCCGTCTGCATCTGAACTTGCACTTGGCATAGTTACCAGTGAAGTGGCACCAGTTCTTGCTGCAGAAAGCAATCCACTTGGAACATTATTACTTGCATCTAAGTTTTGGAATGTTTCTGTATTTACAAAGTATTCACCGTCACCATTTTGATCAAAGGCTACACCTGAAACTCTTGCTGCAGTATCTCCTTCTTTCCAATGCATCAAAGAAGATTGCGCAGGGAAAAAGTTAATCACGGTATCAGTTGCATCTGTAGTACTTAATGCTCCTAAAACTCTACCCAAGCCCCAAAAAGCGTGCACATCACCGTTGCCATCTATCATTACATCCACAGATCCATCATTGGTATTTACCGTATCTCCACTTAAAAATAGCGTGGCAGGACCTCTAGAGCCCTTAAACGCATAATTATCTACGTCTGTATACGTCCAATTTTCTCCATTATCTGTACTTTTCCATAATGCAGAACCATCACCTCCAGAATTTAGACTGTAGGGAGTTCGATTAATTCGCCATGTAGAAGCATATAAATTTCTAGGATTTGTTGGGTCCATTATTAAGTCTACAACACCCGCATTTGCATTAGCAAATAATGTCTTTTCCCATGTTTTTCCGCCGTCAGTA
>CAJXIQ010000097.1 GCA_913054375.1 uncultured Bacteroidota bacterium | reverse complement strand
TAAGTGGTACTCAAACTTCTGACGTTTTGCAAGGCCATCAACTAGCCATCTGGCATAGTTTCCAAGTCCACTGCTATTGTTAAAATAGCGTTTTGCATCAAAGCCAATTTTCATGGGAAGTTATACCGCTACTTGAAAATCGCGAAGGACATTATTTAACGATGTTTTCTTATCTGTAGACTCCTTACGTGTACCAATAATCAGAGCACAATTTACTCCGTAGCTCCCTGCCGCAAATTCTTTTTGGATGCTGCCTGGTATTACGACACTTCGGGCCGGTACTCGCCCCTTATACTCGATGGGTTCTTTACCTGAAACATCTATGATTTTGGTGCTCATCGTAAGTGTAACGCCAGCACCAATTACTGCTTCACTTTCTATATGAACCCCTTCTACTATTATGCATCTGCTACCTATGAAGCAATTATCTTCTATTATCACGGGTGCAGCTTGTACGGGTTCCAATACACCGCCAATTCCTACTCCACCACTTAAGTGCACGTTTTTGCCTATCTGAGCACAACTGCCTACGGTAGCCCAGGTATCTACCATGGTTCCACTATCTACAAAGGCGCCTATATTTACATAGCTAGGCATCATTACAACACCACGAGCTATGTACGCTCCATAACGCGCTACTGCATGGGGTACTACGCGTATGCCTTGTGCTGCATAGTCCTTTTTGAGTGCCATTTTATCATGAAACTCGAATGGGCCAACTTCTATAGTCTCCATTTTTTGTATTGGGAAATAAAGTATAACAGCTTTTTTTACCCAATCATTGACTTGCCATCCGTCAACGCTAGGTTCTGCACATCTTAATCTTCCTTTATCTATATCCTCAATTGTTGATCGTATAGCTTTCTGTGTTTCTACACTTTCTAGTTTAGATCGGTCATCCCAAGCGGCTAATATTATTTCTTTTTGCGTACTCATTTTCGATTATGTGCGAAGTTATTGATAAAATAGTAAAAAGAGGAGGGAAGGTTCAGGAAAAATACACCGGTGATGTTACGATAGGCTAACACTCATTTTACCGTCAATTTCCTCATAGGATATGTGCTCTTTTACGGTGGTAGCAAGGGATATACCTACAAAATTCGCTTGTATGGGAAATGTATGATGATCTCTATTGGCTAATACGGCAGTCTTTACGGTTTTGGGACTGTGATTTAAGACCTCTTTGAGCGCAGCAGCCATGGTCATACCAGAGTTCAGCACATCATCCACTAGAATAACCGCCTTATTGGTAACCAATTCGCTTCTGTCTAAGCGTATTTCAGATGCCAGTGCATTTGTTTTATCGAGAGAAATACGCGTGAGTTTAATCTGTACATCTCCGATTTTTTCAAGTCTAGCTTTTATCTTAACTGCAACATCAAAACCTCTATCTGCTAAGCCTACTAAGAGCATTTCTGTTTCACCAAAGTGCTGTTCAAGTATTTGCCATGCAATACGGTCTAGCTTTAATGATATCTCCTCATGATTTAAAATAAGTGATTTTCCCATACATTATATTTTGAAAGGTACAGTACCCGATTCTCTAATGCCTAATATAGTACGGTGTATCTCCATGGCCTGATTGATGAGCGAATTTATACCATCGTTGTAAATAACCCAGTCTGCTCTTTTCATACGCTCACGGTCTGTGGTTTGATTTTGTATTCTCTTCAAGATATCCTCGCGTTTGACGTGATCTCGTTTGATGATACGTTCTATCCGCGTTTCTATGGGGCACGTCACAACCATAATTTTATGCAATGACTTGTAGCTTTCAGTTTCAAATAAAAGAGCGGCTTCTTTTATGGAATAGGGCTCTTCTTTGTGATCTAAGGTCCATAGCTCATAGTCCTTTTTAACTGCTGGGTGCACAATACTATTGAGCACTTTTAATTGTTCTTCGTTGTTGAAGACTACTTTAGCTAAATACTCGCGATTTAGTTCGTCTTTACGCGTGTAACTGTCCCAGCCAAAATTTTCAGTGATCGCTTTTTTTAGTTCTGTATCGTTTTTCATGAGCCACTTGGCTCTCGCATCCGCGTCGTATATGGGTATACCTAACTGACCGAAAATCGTACAAATCGTCGATTTTCCTGCACCCATTCCGCCTGTAATACCTATTCTCAGATGCTGCATTTGTGTTGCTTTGTTAGTCTTCTGTTGGGTTTGTATCAAGTAAGGCAGAGGCTTCCATATTTATGGCTGCTCTATTTATTTTTAGCTTGGTTCCTCCTCCCGTATCTATAACGCAGATAAGGCTCTTTAGTTCTACTATTTTACCGTGTATGCCCCCAGTAGTTACTATTTTGTCACCTTTTTTAAGGTCTTCTGAAAATTTCTTCTGCTTTTTCTGTTTCCTTATCTGTGGCAAGAAAAAGAATATGTACATGACTGCTATTAGCAGAACTGGAAATAATAATCCTCCGTTATCAAACATACTATTGGTCTTTTTTCTCTACGAATACTTTTATCTGAAGAATAGTCTTTACCGGGTTTGTGTTAGCCAGTATGGTGATGTCCTTAGTTACCATATCGCTTTTACCGGTGCTATTGAACTCTACTTTGATCTCACCTTCTTCTCCTGGTGCTATTGGTTCTTTTGGTGGGCTGGGTATTGTACATCCACAGCTAGCTGTGGCACTACCTATCAATAAGTCGCTTTTGCCATCATTCACAAATTTAAATGTGTGTTCTACGCGCTCACCTTCTGTGATTGTTCCAAAATCCCACTTTGATTGACTAAACGTCATTTTAGGCTCTTTGGCATCGGTGTTATCCATTTCTAATACTGCGGTATCCAACTTATTTACTTCTTTGGATCCATTGTTGCAAGCTGTGAAGAGGGCAGTCAGTACAAGGAGTGTGATTATGTTTTTCATGCTATGATTTTCTTTCTTCTTATGGTTGTTATGTTTGTGTCGCAAATTTAGTCGATAACTTTTTATCCAATTAATCCGCGGCCTTTTTTCTGTATGAAATTTTGCTCTGTCCAGTCTTTTAGGATCCTATCTAGCGTGCCATTCAAAAACTTACTGCTCTTGGGTGTACTATACATTTTGGCAATCTCAATGTACTCGTTTAATGTCACCTTCACAGGTATCATAGGCATGTATTTGAATTCCAACAAAGCCATAGTAATGAGCATGTAGTCTATTTTTGTTATGCGTTCGCTATCCCATCCCGGAGTGTATTTGCTTATACTATCGTCTATTTCCGCCTTGTGTGCAAAATACACTTCTACCAGATCGTCGGCCATTTGTAGGTCCTCACTTTCATTTTTAAAAAGTTCTGGTATTCGTACTTCTTTGGTTTCATCAAAATGGTCCATCACTTTTTCTACACTTTTAAGTATCGGAACCTTTTCATCGTACCAGAATATATTTTTATCTTCCATGAGTTGTTCAAACTCAACGGAATCTAGGAGCAAATACTTATAAAATGCCCTACTAAAATCATTGTATGTAGCATCACTTAAGGGCAAAGAGAGCGCTAGCTTATAGAAATCCGTCTCTTTGATGTCTTTATACATCACAAAAATAGTATCCTTGTCTGCAAGCCAATCTATGGTGGGTCGCTGCACATAGGTGTCCATGTCATTGCTAGCAAGGAGTTTTTCTACAAACGTATTTTTTGTGATGAGATCAAAATTTTTGACGTCGTTTTCTGAAGTTTTGAACTTAAAATCTGACGGGTTATGCTCTGTTTCAATAAAGTGCGTGAATGCGGGAAGGAAATTTAATACAGCTAACAGGTTGTTTCCCATACCATGCATAGATTTTTTTACATTTTTAGCAATCACTGTAGGATTACTATTTTCTTGTCCGAATTCACCAAAGAGTGCTTGGAACGTTTTAATGCGTATCAATCTTCTATTTAACATCTAATAATTTCAAAGAATTTATGGGGCAAACCTACATTTTTTTTGGCAGCTAATGGATTACTTTCTCACACTATTTTATTTTTTCAAACACATGAATTTCAAACTCCTTATCATTCAGCGTGATAATAGGGACAGTAGGAATTATACTGTGTATTCTGTTCCATCTTGAGTCGGCTTCTAGAGATAGCAGAGTGGTACCGCTCTCATGTGGGCCAAAGTGACCGTCCCATATAAGAATGTCTCCTTTTTGGGTGTATTGCAAGCTACTTGCCCAAAAGTCCAAATGTTCTTTTTGGTTGTATGGATTTATATCTGCAAGAATGGAGAAATAAGGATATAGGTATATTTTTCTTCTTTTTTGAAAGTCTTGTGCTTTGAACCAAGTTGCTAGTTTCTGATATTCTGCTTGCTCTTCAGATATTTGCAACGGATACTTGTAGGAATAGTATCTGTACGGAACATAAACGGCGTTACAACTAAAAATAGCAAGGTTAGCTGCCTTGCGACTGGTGCTCTCGCACCGAGGTGTACCTGGCTAATCCTAAACAAGTGGTGAATTCCATAGACGATGAGTATAACTGCTAGTGGCGCTATCACAACCATTACGCGTACATATCCACAACTACCCATTTTGCCTAGCCACCATATGCCCATGTGGCTACCAAAGTAGAGTACAAAACAAAGAAGGATAAGTCCGATGCTACTATCTCTTGTGAACCCTTCAGATACGAAATGAATTGCATAAAAAAAGCTACCCAATGCAATAAGTAAGGAGGCTGCAAATCCAAAGGTGTAGTGTGCTGCATAAAAATAATGGAATAGACCACCGCTACCACAAATGTTTCTTCCGGATAGTTCAAAGTTGATATAGGGATTTGATGTCAAAATCCAAAGTGGTTCACCCTCGATTACCCATCCAAGTAGATTGAACACCAGACTTCCGACAAGGGCATAAACGATGGTTTTGTAATGCTTGTCTACCACGGTTAAGAAAAAAACTACGGCAAACAGTATGATGAATCCCTCCGAACGAGCAAAAGGTAGGAATCCTGCAAGTACTGCCGATGCAATGTATTTCTTATCAATATACAGATACAGAGTGAGTAGGACCAATAAAGCACAAAGAGGTTCGGTAATCGCAGAGATTGTGTTATCTAAAAAAATAGGAGAAGTGAGAGTGAGGATATATCCCAGCCAAGCATATTGTAGATTGAGTTTCTGGATGATTTTGTACACTAGAATGGAGCAAGCCAATAAGCATAACATATTGAGCCCAATAGCTCCTGTGATGCCCAATTGAACAAATGGAGATGCTATGAGATTGTAAATAGGCTTACCCCATTGGTCTAGAAATAAAACAGGATGGGACCAAGAATGCTTGGCAATAAGATAGTGGTTATAAGAATCCATACCTCCTGAAATGCCAGGAGAAATATAGGCTAGGTAACTAAGAAAAGAAAAAACTGCAATCGTGAAAACGGCTAATATCTGGATTTTCAGGTTGCGTAGTTTCATTTTCTTTTAGTAGGTAGACTGCACGCTAAGTATAGCGTCTATACGACTCTGAGCAAGTAATGTGGCTGCTTTTTGAGTGTGTATATTTTGCTCTTCCGCTAGGTTGAAAATATTTAAAGTTGTATCGTAGATGTTTTCTGTGTCACGCATAGCGTTTTCACGATTATAGCCTACAACCTCAGAGTAAACGTTTATTAGTCCTCCGGCGTTGATTAAAAAATCAGGAGCATACAGCAATCCTTTCTCCTTGATAAGTAAACCATGCTCTTCTTCGTCTGCCAATTGGTTATTGGCTGCACCAGCTATTATGTCACACTTGAGTGCTTTAATATTTCGCGTATTAAGAATAGCACCAAGTGCACAAGGTGCAAAAATGTCTAAATCTAATCCATAAATATCATCCCCGTCGACAACATGAGCGCCATACGCCGAAACGGCATGTTTTAGGCTCGCTTGGTTTATGTCTGATACAGTTACGATTCCACCTTCTTTGGTTACTAATTCTGTTAGGTGCATACCCACCTTACCTATACCTTGAATAGCAATTTTTTTACCTTCCAAGCTGTCAGATCCGTAAGCTTTCTGAGCACTAGCTTTCATTCCCAAATAAGTACCATATGCCGTTACTGGAGAAGGGTCTCCGCCACCGCCCATACTTTCTGGTAAGCCAGCTACACTGTCTGTGCTCATTTTTACATACTCCATATCCTTGGTCGTAGTTCCTACGTCCTCTGCAGTGATATATTTTCCATTTAGATTTTCCACAAATCGACCGAATTTGCGCATCATTGCCTCAGACTTATCTTTTTTGGCATCACCAATAATTACAGCCTTAGCTCCTCCAAGGTTTAATCCCGAGATTGCTGCTTTGTATGTCATTCCCCGAGACAAGCGAAGCACATCGTTTAGCGCTTCTTGCTCTGTGGAATAATTCCACATACGAGTTCCTCCTAGACCTGGACCTAGCACTGTATTGTGTATCGCTATTATTGCTTTTAAACCAGAATCATTGTCGTTACAAAACACAATCTGCTCGTGATTTGTTGTGGTTACTTGAGCAAATAGACCGTCCTTAGTTTTGTGGGTTTCTTGGGATGTGTTACTCATTTCAATTTGGGTTTTTTAGTGGTAAGTTTGCTGCAAAAGTAAAATTAATTTTAACTTGCTTAATCTATAAACATTGAAGGCGCTTTTCACTTTACGTGTATACATACTTCGGTACAAGAGGTATATTTTTCTTGGATCTATATTCATCCTATTATCCAATGTTTTTGCAATAGTGATACCTCCCATAGTGAGAGAAAGTGTAGATGGAGTAAATATTATTGAACTTGATAAGTCAGCAGTTAAAGAAAAAGAAATCATAAAAATACCGACACCTAAAAAAGAAATTACTACTGATAAAGTGGTGTATAAGGTGCAGATAGGCACATACTTAAAGTCTATGTTATCTGATAAATCTTTTATGAATTTGAATGCTTATGAGGAAATAATAAATGG
>CAJXIQ010000096.1 GCA_913054375.1 uncultured Bacteroidota bacterium | reverse complement strand
TCCAGTAATGTTCTTCACAGCTACTATTTCTGTGTCACTCAGTTTTACAACCTTATCTACCAATAGGAAAGGATGTCTATGCGGTAGTATTGATGCTATTTGTTGGTAGTTAAATACAGGTGTTGCATTGGCGTCATATACTGGAGTGATGTCTTGTTTTTTTGCTTTTTTAGCTGCTACGTATGCCTTCTTTATTTTTTTAGCAAACTCTACGTTAGCAGCGTGACCTGGTCTGGCTGCGAGTATCTGTGCTTTGAGGGGTACACCTGCAAGTGCAAGGTCTCCTACTATATCGAGTAGTTTATGACGGGCAGGCTCATTCTGAAATCGTAGTTCTACGTTGTTCAAAATACCTTCTTTCTTCACTTCTATTTTTTCTTTGTTGAAGAGTTTTGCAAGGCTTTCCATTTCGTCATCCTCTATTACTCTATCGACGATTACTATAGCATTATTTAAATCTCCTCCTTTGATAAGGTCATGCTTTACCAGCATTTCTAATTCGTGTAAGAAACAAAATGTTCTACAACTAGATATCTCATCTTTAAACTCTGACAGATTTACGATACTAGCATGCTGACTCCCTAATACAGGTGAGTTATAATCTACCATAACGGTAAGTCTGTAGTCATCTGCGGGTAGAGCCATCATCTCTACGCCTTCTCCGTCGGCGTAATTTATACGATGAGGTATTTCAAAGTACTCTCGCTCTTTCTTTTGGGTTTCAATACCCGTGGCAAGAAGTACATCTATGAATGGTTTACTGCTACCATCCATTATCGGAGTTTCAGGAGCATTCAGCTTTATCAAGCAATTGTCTATTTCTAAACCGGCTAGTGCAGCAAGTACGTGCTCAACTGTATTTATCCGAGCTCCATTGTCTTCTATTGTGGTACCTCTACTGGTATCTACAACCAGGTCGCAATCTGCTTTTACTTTGGGTTCTCCAGTTAGATCGATGCGCTGAAATACATAACCGTGATCCTCTGGTGCTGGCTCAAAAGTGAGCTCAACCGAATTTCCTGTATGCAGGCCAACACCTGACACTGTAACGGCTTTTTTAATAGTTGTTTGAAACTTATCCATCACTCAATTTTTATCTTGTTTTAGTTGTTGTTCTAATTCCCTAACACGCAGTTCTAACTTGGGAAGATTCCTCCAGAGAACACGTGATTTCATTTCATCCTTGAATGGAAGGTGTGGAGACCCTGTAAATATTCCTCCAGGCTCTTTCACATCTTTATTTATCCCTCCCTGACCACCAAGTGTGGTTTTGGCGGCTACGGTTACGTGGCCTACTACACCGCTTTGTCCAGCAAACACACAGTTAGGTCCTATTTTAGCACTCCCAGCAATACAAACTCCTCCGGCTACTATACAGTTTTCTCCAAGCTCTACACCGTGTGCTATTTGAACAAGATTATCCAACCTACACCCGTCTTTAATAACGGTGCTTCCCATGTTTGCTCTGTCTATACTCGTGTTACTCCCAATCTCTACTTTGTTGCCGATTACAACATTCCCTATTTGGGGTATTTTAATGTAAGTGCCGTCAGGAAGTGGAGCATGTCCAAAACCGTCTGATCCTATTACTGCGCCGCTGTGAATAAGGCAGTCATCACCAATTATAGATTGATAATATACGCTTACATTAGAACGTATTGACGTGTTTTTTCCAATGGTGGTATCCTCGTAGATACAGCTATTGGCCATTACTTTGGAGTTATCACCAATACGCACATTATTCCCAATGTACGCATGTGAACCTATGTGACAGTTCTTACCAATGGTGGCTGATGGTTCAATAACGGCTGTGGGATGGATAGCCGTATTTGGGTCCTTGTAATCAAAATATTGAATCAATATTGTGCAAAAGGCTACATACGGATGGGAACATCTTATTACCGTTAGATCTTTTGGTATATCTGTAAAAGAATCATCCAGTAATACTATACCTGCGGATGTAGTCTGGAGGTAATGCCCATATTTCTTGTTAGACAGAAAGCATAAACTTGCTGAACTAGCATCTTCTATCTTAGAGACTGTGCTAACTTCTTTTGCAGAATTTCCTTCTACAGTGCCGTTTACAACCTCTGCTATTTGTGCTGCTGTGAGATTCAAGAGATGGCAAATTTAACCTATTTCACAGAGGTAATAAAATATTTAATCTGCGGTTTCTGACCATTTGTTAGGTTATAGATTTCTGAAGTTTCGGACAATTCCTTCAGTGTGCCATCCTTCATGCCTATTTTCAGGGCATTACCGTTTGTTGAATATACTTTATTGCTCAGTTGTCCGGTAGATACAAAGTAATTGCATTGCGCTAAATCTATACCCAGTTGAGATGCAACAGATTGTTTCTTTTCATCTATATAGGCCTGAGAATAAGGGGAGTCTGCGATTTCTATTTTTAATAAATTTCGTTGCAGTATCATCGTGCAGAGCTTACTCAATGTAGTATCTTCCGAGTACTGCCAAACTTTGAGAGCACTTACAATGTCATTATCGTCTAAGTTGCAGAAATTAGCTATCACCTCATCTTTTTGTAGGTCTGATTTAGTTAAATTTTGTGTCAAGAAAAATCTTAAAAAAGGACTAGAAAAAAGTTCCTTTCCACTGGCTATGAGTTCTTTTGCTCGCATTAATGCCCCAAGTAAAATGCAATCTGCTGCGATGGATGTTTTGTGCAGGTAAACTTGCCAATACATGAATCTGCGCGCCATTAAAAATTTTTCTACGGAGTAAATGCCCTTTTGGTCTACTATAAGTTGCTCGTTTTTTACGTTGAGCATTTGAATTATTCGCTCTATACCTACGGTGCCTTCAGATACTCCTGTGTAGAAACTGTCCCTACGCAAATAGTCCAATCTGTCCATATCCAATTGGCTGCTTACTAGCTGATGCAGAAATGGTCTCGGGTATCTATTCTCAAATATTTCAATGGCTAGATCAAGTTGACCGTCCATTTTCTTATTAATCCGTTGCATGAGCTCACTACTTATATCCTCGTGATGAACGTCTGTAAGAATAGAATGCTCGAGACTATGTGAAAAAGGGCCATGCCCTATATCGTGTAAGAGGATGGCAAGAAGTACCCCTACTTCTTCTTCTTTTGAAATAATAACGTCTTTCGATCTCAGGCTCTTTACCGCGGTAAACATGAGGTGCATAGCCCCTATTACGTGTTGAAAACGTGTATGTTGAGCGCCAGGATAAACTAGACTCGTGAGTCCCAGTTGTTTTATTCTACGCAAGCGTTGAAATTCGGGAAGTTGAATGCAGTCAAAGACTAAATCGTGATGTATGGTGATGAAACCATATATTGGGTCGTTTATTATTTTCTTTTTATTCAAGACTATGAAATAAAATGCTGTTTTAAGAGTTCAAATATTACTTGCTTTGCAAAGCGAACATACTGAATTATATAGCAAATGTAAAAGAGGAAGATCAATTATATGAATAATATCAAAATACTGTGGGCAGATGACGAAATAGAACACCTAAAAGCACACTTGCTTTTCCTAGAGGAGAAGGGGTACGAGGTAACTACGGTAACCAATGGCCTAGACGCTACGGATAAGGTGAAAGAAAACAACTATGATCTTGTATTCCTTGATGAGAATATGCCTGGAGTATCTGGTCTAGAGGCTTTGAAAATCATAAAAGAGACAGATAGCAACATTCCTGTAGTTATGATTACCAAGAGTGAGGAAGATCATATTATGGAAGATGCTATTGGAAGCAAAATAGCAGATTATCTCATTAAGCCAGTAAATCCGAGACAGATACTGAGTACCATAAAGAAACTTATTGATAATACGCGGTTAGAAACGGAAAGTGTCACGCAGCGTTACCAGCAAGATTTTCGCCATATTGGTATGACGTTTATGGACTATATGAATTGGCCAAAGTGGAAAGAAACCTATAAAAAACTAGTATACTGGGAGACAGAGATGGCTAGTAGTGAGGAGACTGGAATGGAAGAAATCCTAAAAACACAGAAGCAAGATGGCAATAGAGAATTTTCGAAGTATATCAATAGAAACTACATCGATTTTTTATCGGCTTCAGCAGATAATGAAGATGCCCCAATGATGTCTCATAACCTCATGAAACGCGGAATTTTGCCTCACAAGAAAAAGGGAGAACCTTTTTTCTTGTTATTATTGGATAATTTGCGTTTTGACCAATGGAAAGTGATTCAAAAAGAGGTAAGTAAGTACTACCGTACTACATCTGAGGATATGTACATGAGTATACTACCCACAACCACACAATACGCTCGCAATGCGATTTTTAGTGGTATGATGCCCATGGATATAGAACGAAAATATGGTGATAAATGGAGTAGTGATGAAGATGATGGTGGTAAAAACTTACATGAATCCTTTTTCTTAAACGACTTATTTAAACGATTAAAAACAGGTTTTGAGTCGAAGTATATCAAAGTAACCAACCTGAACAACGCAAAACAGATGGTAGAACAATTGCCAAATCTGGTGAATGAGGAGTTCGTGACAATCGTTTATAATTTTATTGACACACTATCTCACGCACGCACAGACAGTAAAATTGTACGTGAACTAGCAGAGGATGAGGCAGCGTATAGAGCTTTGACCCTAAGCTGGTTTGAGCACTCTCCGCTACTCGAAACCATCCGTTTTTTGAGCGCAAAAGGCGTCAAAATAGTGATAACAACCGATCATGGTAGTGTACGCGTAGATAAAACAGTAAAGATGCAGGGAGATAAGGATACCACTACCAATCTAAGGTATAAAACGGGTAGACGTATTAGCTACGATGCCAAAGATGTATTCGAAGTAAAAAATCCACACGATGCCATGTTACCAAAGCTACACATGAGTAGCTCGTATATTTTCAGTAGAGAGAATGATTTCTTTGTGTATCCGAACAACTTGAATCACTACGCTAAGTACTATAAAGATACTTTTCAGCATGGTGGTGTAAGTATGGAGGAGATGATGATACCGCTTATTGCTCTAGAACCAAAATAAGTGCATTTTACTATTTGCAATATCGAGACGGAGTTTGAAGGGCTAGGAGAATACCTTAAAAACCAAATTGAGAATGGGCGAAATATCGTTCTATTAAAGGGTAATTTAGGGGCGGGGAAAACAACCTTTGTCAAGCATTTTGTAGGCCACCTTGGAGGTAAAATAGGGGATGTAGATAGCCCAACATTTTCTATTGTAAATACTTATGAGTCAGCGAGTAATACTATTCATCATTTTGACTTGTACCGACTAAACAGTGCTGAAGAAATAGAAGATATTGGATTTATGGAATACCTAGATAAAAATGATCTTTGTTTCATAGAATGGCCCGAAAAAATTGCAGACTTCTTGCCATCAGATCGTGTACTACATATAGATATTGCTGTAGCTTTGGACCTATGCAGAGGTTATACTTTCTCTTAATACTTCTTTTTTCACTTGGCAATGTTTTTGCTCAGCAGTTTTTTCCTTTCATCGCAGAAAAAGTAGGGTCTGTTTCTCAGGTAAAAGAAAACCTAATTACCTATGAGGATTTTGGAATAAAACAAACAGGCTCAGAAATACTGGATTCAGTCAACAGGTGGTTAGCAGAATATTATGAATCTCTCGGGTACCGGGTGTTGTTAGACTCTTTCAATGACGGTTCTGCGTCAAATATCATTATTGAAAAACAAGGATTAGATACGAATACTTGGATAATCTTGGGAGCTCATTATGACTCACACAATACCAGCTATGGTGCTAATGATAATGGGAGTGGTGTAGTAGCTACCATGGAAATAGCACGTATCATAGCAAATGTGCCTACACAAAGAAGTGTACGAATTATCAATTTTAGTGGAGAAGAACAAGGTTTTGTTGGCAGTCAGCACTACGTTACCAATACATTAAATCCTAGTGAAATAGTAAACCTCATGCTTAATCTTGATCAGCTTGGAGGAACCAAATCTTCTGATAATAGTAAAATAGTCTGCGAGAGAGATGAGGGAAACAAAATACCGGAAAACGATGCGCTTTCTTTTCTGAAAGCAGATACATTAGCCACTATCATTAGCCAATATACCAATTTAGAGCCAGTCATTGGTCGAGCGTATAGTAGCGATTATATCCCTTTTGAAAAAGCTGGCTACACGATTGTAGGACTTTATCAAGAAAGCGATTATGATGCTTTTTATCATAGTCCAGCAGATCGCGTTTTTAATATGGATACTGAGGCGACCGAGCAAGTCATAAAAGGGGCATTAGCGGCAACCTTATATTTCGCAGGAATAGATTTGCTTGTAGGGGTAGAGGATATTTCAACTAATTCTTTTCATATTTATCCCAATGCTGCATCTGAGTCTTTTCAGATTGAAGGTTTATTAGAGACCGTAAATATGATTTTGAGTAACAGTTTGGGAGAAGTGGTTATGCAAAAGAAGGTGGCGCATTCAATGCCGGTAGAAATTAGTTCGCTAAGTAATGGTTTGTATACTGTTAGCATCTATGGCTCAGATAATAAATATATGCGCACTGCAAAACTTATTATTGCACGATAAGTTTATTATAGGAAATGAAGTACACATGTTGGGGAGCTGCCAAGCAAGTAACAGGCAGTATGCACTTATTGGAGCTAGATAGCGGTTATACCATTCTTATAGACTGCGGTATAGACTATGAGGATAAGACAAACAAAGAGATAAATGCTAAGTTCCCTTTTGATGCTCGAAAAGTAAATGTGCTCATTCTTACACACGCACACATCGATCACAGTGGTAATATTCCCAACCTAGTAAAACAGGGTTTTGGAGGAGAAATAATATGTACAGAGCCTACTGCATATCTACTCGAGAAGCTTTGGATAGACTCCGTTAATATTCAGAACAAAAACAGTAAAAGACGCAAGAGTGTAAGACTTTACGGTTTTAATGAGGTCCAAAAAGCAAATGCACACTTCTTTACA
>CAJXIQ010000095.1 GCA_913054375.1 uncultured Bacteroidota bacterium | reverse complement strand
CATATTTTTGTGTGCCTCCTCATAGTAATCGTTATTTTCAGAGTCAATACCTCTCTCACGATGACAGTCTATGCACCATCCCATTTGTAGTGTGGAATACTGATACACCTTATCCATTTCTTGGATAGGGCCATGACAAGTCTGGCAATCTAGCTTGCCTACCACTACGTGTTGTGAGTGATTGAAATAAGCTAAATCAGGTAAGTTGTGAATTCGTATCCATTCAATGGGCTTCTGCTCGTATCCCTCAATATATTCCATGTTTTCGCCGTCATACCCTATGGCGTTGTATATTTTTTGTATTTCTGGGGAAGTGTTTCCGTTATATTTTTCTGCGGCTTTCACATACTTATGGCAATTCATGCAGGTATTAAGTGATGGGATACTGGCAGATTTGGACTTCTCAACTGTACTGTGGCAGTATTTACAATCTATTTCGTACTGCCCAGCATGTATTTTGTGAGAGAAATTTATGGGTTGTGATGGAGCGTACCCTTGCTGAACACCTACTTCATCCATCCCGAATTTGTACCCAAAACCACCAAGAATAACGACAAGAGCTCCAGCGATTACCAATGTGGCGATGGTAGGGTTCCAAGAGTCTATTACCGGTTTAATTTTGGCTTCATAAAAAGACGGTTCTGCCTCCTCGGCAAATTTCTCTTTGTTAAGTTCTGACAAATGTCTCTTGATACCAAAAAGTAATGCTGCTATCGCTAGTAGGACTACTGACAGGATGATCAAAGCTAGGAACGTAGATTCCGAATAAAATGATGACATACTATTTTTGTGAAAATGATAAAGTGCTAGGTGAAGTAGAAAAAATCGCTAAAGCGAGGTATTTTTTTTGATTGAACATTCAGTTACTGCGTTGATTTCACGCGGCTGCAAATATAGTTAGGCATTAAAATGAGGCACTTTCAGATATGCACAATTTTTCAATTTAGAAGGTTTTCAAATAGCTACTTTTTTTAAATTTAAACACCTCTTTATCAGCAAATTGCATTGAAAATTACGTTGAAAATACACGGTGCAAAAAATTACCGTTTCAATATTTTTTTTTATCAAAAAAAAATTTAAAACAAGCTAAATGTCACTCAACAGAGGGGTACTTATTTTTCGAATTTTTGGTACGCTTTGATGATGTCTTTTACCAATCTATGTCGAACAACATCGTTTTCATTTAGTTGCACGGTTCCTATACCTTTTACATTCTTCAGCAGGTTTAACGCAGGCTCTAGACCGCTCTGTACTCTCGCCGGTAAGTCTACTTGTGTTAAGTCTCCTGTAATCACAACTTTAGAGATAGGCCCCATCCTAGTTAGAAACATCTTGAGTTGCGTATTGGTTGCATTCTGGCCTTCGTCTAAGATTGCAAAACAATTATTCAATGTACGGCCACGCATAAAAGCAAGTGGAGCTACTTCTATAATTCCTTTTTCTATGTATGACTTCATTTTCTCTTGAGGTATCATATCCTCAAGGGCATCATAAAGAGGTCTTAGGTATGGGTCTACTTTATCTTTCATATCCCCTGGCAAAAAACCCAGACTTTCGCCTGCTTCTACAGCAGGTCTGCATAAAATGATCCGTTTAATCTCTTTATTTTTTAGTGCTTTTACGGCCAAAGCCACGGCAGTATATGTCTTGCCAGTGCCAGCAGGGCCAATAGCAAAGACGAGATCATTATTATTGACTTTGTCTACTAATTCTTGTTGGTTTTTTGTGCGAGCGGTGATTATACGCCCGCTGTGCCCATGTAATATTATACCTTTTTGGCTATCAGACGCTCCTTTGTTGGAATTTTCTTCTCCATGTACCACACGTTCTACATCACCTAGGGTGACTTGTTTATTTGTTTTGAGGTATTTTACGATAGAGTCTACAGCTTTGATAAACTCATCAATATCACTCTCGTCTCCTTTTATAGAAATTATTCCTCCTCGGCTTGACAGGTGCAAACGCGGGTATTTTGCTTTGTAGACCTTAAAATGAGCGTTATACGGCCCAAAAAATCGAGATGGTTCTATGTCTTCAATTAAATATTTTCGTTCTGCCAATGTATTTTGTACAAATGTTGTGTTCTGTCCTTATTTTCGTCGGCTAAATTAGGTAAATAATTCACATTGTCTGTACTAACTTTTTTAAGTGATTTTGGGGCTGATTCTCACTATATGGCTTCTTTTAGGGGCGGTATGCATCGCTCTAATATTGATTTGCCGTTTATTGAGATTAGCAGTAGAATTGAACCTTTTGATATTGTAGAGGCTTCGTATCTATGTTCTATGGTTTACCAGGATTTTCCCGCGGGGAGTATACACATACTTGCTACTAACGTAGTTGCAACATCATTCGATGGGCATCTGGCAGCGGAGTATAATGGACATTTTTTTATAGCTCCAGATAATGGGATTCTGAGCCTTATTTTTGGGGAAAAGTTTGCGGGTTATTTTCGAATTCCTACAAATGGCATTGAACAGAAAATTCAGAATATTTATATACCTTTTCTCCAAAAACTGATTGAATCAAAAGATTTGCCAAGTATCGCTTCTAAAGCCGAAAAAATAGTAGTAAAGACAAGGTTGGTGCCTACAAACGATGGCAGCGAATTAAGAGGTACGGTGCTATTTGTTGATCACTTTGGCAACGCTTACACCAACATAAGTAAGACTGATTTTGACTTGTTTCTCAATGGGGGAAGATGCGAAATCGAGCTAAGCAGGCATACTACAATTGATAGTGTTAGTGAAAACTTCGCAGACGTGCAAGTAGGAGATTCTTTGTGTTACTTCTCTGAGCACGGTTACCTTGTGGTTGCTATTAAACAAAGTAATGCTATGCGACTTCTTAACCTTAGAAAATCTAAACCTGTAATTATTAAAAAAAGATGATCTTACGCCTTGTGAAAATGACCTTTAAACCAGAGGAAACAGCTAATTTTTTGGACTATTTTGAGACTATTAAAGACGATATTGCTCGTACCCCAGGTGTAATTAGCTTGAAAATATATCAGGATTCTGATAATCCTAATGTAGTGTTTACGCATAGTACATGGTTGAGTGCTAGCTATTTAAATGTATATCGAAGGTCTGAACTTTTTGGTGAAGTGTGGCCAAAAACAAAGGTTTTGTTTGATGATAAGCCGATGGCTTGGAGTTTGACTTTAAAGTAAATAATATTGTAGAAGAAATGAAATTAGCATTAAGAACCTTATTTGTAGTTGTTGCCTTGTTTTTTGTCAACTCAGTTTTTAGCCAAGTGTATAAAATGAAGGAAGCCGTAGATGCGGAGAACTTCAAACGGTTGGAAAAGGTATGCCTAAATGCCATGGAGGATAAGTCTCTTAAGAAAAAGCCGGAAACTTACTTGTATCTATCTCAGGCGTACATAGAGCAAGCCAAAAATGAGATGTATTTGGAGAAGAACCCTGATGCCATTAAGCTGGCCGTAAAATACATGTTTAAAGGGATGAAACGTGAAGGGGGTATTCAGCTGCTGGCAGAGGACTTTGATGAGGTGAGAGCAGAAGTAGTGAAACGCCAAATTGAACAAGCTGAAACACAGTATAAAATTAATAAAATGGCTAAAGCGGTTAAGCTATTTACCTTGGCCTACCAATTGGATAGCACGCAGAGGTATCCATATTATATGGCAGGCAGAAGTGCAATTGCATATCAAGATACAGTAACTGGAGAACCGATATTCAAGAACTTGCTACTGTGGTATGCTGCAGATATCGACCAACACGACGAGGATGCAGAGCAACAAGTGGAGCCCTACGTGTACTTCATTGATAAATTTTGGAAAGCAAAAAAATACGATAGTGCCAAGATAATGATTTTGCAGGCAAGAGAGCATTTTGGTAGTGACGCTAAACTTAATTTCTTTCACAAAGGAGTGGTGTTGGACCAAATTAAAACGATGCCTCCAAGTAGTCTAATGTTAAATTATGTACAAGAAGTATTGGTGCATGATCCAACAGATAAAGAACTGATAACCAAGGAAAACTCACTTTATATCTATCTCATTAAAAATAATTTTACGAACAATAGGAGGGTTGAGACTGATACGCTCATTAGTACGTTTATTCGGGAGAAAGTAGCTAAGGCATTCACAAAGAAGGCACGTAGTATAAAGGTGACTGATGTTTTTGTAGAGAAAAAAGCAGAAAATGTTCTATGGAAACTAACAGAATATTTTCATACCTATAGCCATACGGAAAGTGCGAAATATGTGCTTGATAAATACATTAGCCTTACGGCAAATAGTATCTCCCCATCAGATGTAGCCGATAGGTGGAGTTTGATTACCAACTTTGCTTTTGAAACCAAAGAAATGCCGTTTGCCAGTTTTGTATTGCAGCAGGCTATTTTGAAATACCCCAGCAATAGTGACCTCAGGGTAATACGCACAAGAGTGATAGCAGAAAAATCCGTGGTACGCACTAGTGTGGCTGAGCAAGGCGCATTATACAGACTAATGTTGGATGAGTATGAGGTCAACCAAGAAAAAGATAACCTCGAGAAACTAATTCGCATTAATGATAAGTACATAGGTCTTCTGGTTTCAAAAAATAGATTTAGCACAGCGAAAGATGTAATGGCCGATCAGAAAAAATTTGCACCCAATGTAGACCATAGTGATCGCGAGAGATTAATCGCTCGGGAGGATTTTTTCCAGAACTATTACAACACGAGAACAAAAGGCATAGACATAAACGGAAAGGCTATTCAGCCCTACAAGTGGAATGGCCGAATAAGCGGTTGCGATGCAGGAACCGTTGAGTTTGATGTACAGACGAAAGTTGCCGATAGAATAAATTACTTTAGAAGAAATGCAGGAGTACCTGAAGTGCTATTTGACGAGGCTACAAACGAATATTGTCAAAAAGCAGCATTGATGATGACAACGAATAGAAATTTAAGTCATGATCCTCCTCGAACATGGAGATGCTGGAGTAGTGAAGGGGCATATGCAGCCAAGCATTCATTGCTAATTAAAGATGCAAATACTTCCTTAGCAGTAACGTATATTATGGATGATAGAAATCCTGCTGCAGGGAACAGACGATGGTTATTGTACCCCAATGGCCGCGTATACGGTCATGGCAGCACAGATAATATTGCTGTTATTTGGGCTTTGGATGATAGCGGCAGTGCAGATACCACATTGTATATGGATGATCCAATTGTATGGCCTCCAAAAGGACATGTTCCGCAGTTGATGTTGTTTAGTAGTTGGACCTTTGCTATCTATCGTGATCTTACTGATGCTCAGGTAGAAGTAGTTCAAGATGGAAAAGGTATTCCTGTTACAGTAGAGCCTTTTGTTCGGGGGTATGGAGCTCCTACCTTGGTGTTCAAACCAACCTATAATAAAGCAGAAATGCCAGATAAAAGCAATTTTGAGGTTACGGTAACTCTTCGGGACGGTAGTCAATTCAATTACACTGTTGAGTCATTTTTGTACGATCCTTCGAAATAATTCAATCTTTAACTGCAACGTTTTTATTACCTTGCACGTCTATCTAGGAGACCAGTGCACTTTAGTAGATCCATATCATCCATTTTACATATGATCCTGCTTTTTGTGGGCATTCCAGTATTTGGGCAGATTGGTTTTCACGAGAATAAAGGACAATTTGATGACCCCATAGATTTCAGAGCAAACTATGGATCCCACGTTATATTCTTAGATCAAGGAGGCTTCAGTGTTCTATTATACGATCAGCAAACTTGGGGAGACGCGGTTACACATCTTCACGATCATCATACACGCAATATTGCCGATTCATTTGTACTTCCAGCCAAACTGGGGATGCAGCATATCAAGTATGAATTTGTCGGAGCTAACTTAGATGAGTATACCGGGATGTCAAAACAGTCTGCGTATTATAATTATTTTCTGGGAGATGACTCCACAAGATGGGCAGGCAAAGTAGCTAGCTATTCAAAGGTCGTTTATACGAATATCTATCCCAATATTGATTTAGAATATGTGTGTATTGATAAGCGATTTAAGTATAATTTCATCTTAAACAAAGGCTCAAACATTGAAGATATACAACTTAGGATAGTAGGTGCAGATAGTTTTAGTGTTACCAGAAATAGAATTACAACGTATAGTCGATTTGGAGAATTTTCAGAAGTTATGCCACTGTCTTATGAGGAGTTCGATGGTGAACAACAAGAGATTAATATGGCGTATGAAAAGCGAGGTGATTTAATTGGATTCAAAACAGCATTTTTTAAGACTAAAGTCAAAACAGTTATCGATCCCGAATTAATATTCTCAACCTATTCTGGGAGTTCAGCAGATAATTTTGGGTATACGGCAACTTTTGATTTGGATGGAGGGCTGTATGCTGGGGGTAGTGTGACTAGTCCTACTACGGTAGCAAATGGAAGATATCCAGCAACATCAGGGGCTTTTAATGAGGCGTTTAATGGGGGTGACACAGATCCTTTCGATCCAAATGTTAATCCATGGGATATTGCTATCAGCAAATACTCGCCAGACGGTTCTGTCTTAGAATACGCCACCTATTTGGGTGGTTCTAGAAATGAGTTTCCACATAGCCTAATTGTCACAGATGATGAAGAACTGGTTGTGTTTGGTACAAGTAAATCTCCAAATTATCCTACTACAAATAATGCCTATGGTAGATCAATAGGTGGCGGTGTAGATATAATTGTTACAAAATTTTCTGCGGATGGCAGTAGTCTTATAGGTTCTACTTTCGTGGGGGGATCGCTAGATGATGGGTTGAATAGTCAAAATGACATGAACTCGTACTATGCAGACGAATATAGGGGTGAGGTAAATCTTGATGCAAATGGTAATATATTAATTGCTTCTTGTTCTTATTCGTTCAATTTTCCAACTACAACTGGGGTGTTTCAAAACACCAATAATGGAAGTCAAGAAGGTGTTCTTTTTAGTCTAAATAAGGATCTAAGTGCTTTGCGATGGAGTACTTATTTTGGAGGTACTGGTGCCGA
>CAJXIQ010000094.1 GCA_913054375.1 uncultured Bacteroidota bacterium | reverse complement strand
CGTTTTATGATTTTACTACAGTAGGCTTAGAAGATGATTGTACTCCAACCATAGATGAACCCAGATTCTATGACGTAAGTGCGGCAGCAATTGCACAACATACCGGGTTAGATTTTGATTTTAAGAAAATCTTACTGTTCAATGGGATGGATGATGGTGAGGACATACGTCTAACTAGTGACAACAATAGTGTGATTCTGAGTGATCTTACGGCCAATAAAACCAGCGATGTGTATTACTGGGATGCCATGCTTTTTTCTGCTCAAAGCAAGCCCAACGGACTTGAATTTTTGAGTGTGTTGAAACCAGATGTACTTATCTCCACAGGCACTACCACTATTTCTAAAGGGCTCAAACGCTTTTTGCAATTTCATAAACCAGCCCATCATTTTCATATCAGCAGTTTCTATGAGGTAGGAGATATGTTTGATACCAAACCAACCATTATTCACCCAAAAGATATACGAGCGGTAGAAGAATCAGACAAAAACATAGATGGAGAGCGAACAGGAGCCTATGTTAATGCTTGGTTCAACATGACTCGGGAGTTCGAAGAACGATTTGGTAAATTAGACTGGAGCAAGTACAATGAGTTTTGTGCAACCAATTATGTGCTGAGTAAAATACCAAAGGATGCTATCTTGCACGTGAGTAACAGTATGCCGCCGCGGTATGTGTCTTTCTTGCTCAATAGTGATATCCGTAATTTTACAGTCTATTGCAATAGAGGTACTAGTGGAATAGATGGCAGTACAAGTACTGCTGTGGGCAATGCCATGCTTGCCAAAGAGGATGTATACCTCATAACAGGTGATGTAGCTTTTTTTTATGATATCAATGGTTTGTATAATGATTCGTTACCCAAGAATCTAAAAATTATTCTGCTCAATAACGGTGCAGGAGGAATATTTGAGATGATAGCTGGCCCAGAAAAAATGGGAGAAGCTCGGCGCTATCAGACTACGCCGCAGGGTAAAACGGCTGAACACGTGGCCGCTCACTTTGGGTTAGCCTATCATGGGGCAGACACTACAGGTAAATTTGCTCAAGGTATGGAGCAGCTCGTAGCGAATGAAAACCCTATGATTTTAGAAGTGTTCACGAGTAGAGAGAGTAATCAATCTTTCTTTAGTCAGTTTAAGAGTTTGTAGCAAAAAAAAGTCTGGCATTAAAGATTCTATTGCTTTAGCAAACGCTGATTTAACAACATTATAAAAATTGAATAATACAAAACCGATATAAAATGCCGAGAGTGTTTCGATAAAGGCAGACGGCGAGAAGTGTTTGCTAAAAGTATGGGATGAGGGCATGATAGATGGTGATGTTGCAAGTGTTAAGCTTAATGGCGTGTTAGTGCTTCATGACTATATCTTGAAAAAGAGGTAAGAGTGATAGGCTTACTATTATCCAAAGGAGAAAATACAATAGAAATAGTGGCCCAGAATACAGGGAGTAGATTCCCAAATACGGCAAGCCTTTCTTTTGAAGATTCTACATCTATATCTATGCTGTATTCTAATTTAGAAAATGTTCAAAGTGCAGTGATAAAAGTGGTCCGCTAATTCTAATCGTTGACAAAACATTTACTTTGCATCCATGTCTATAGATACAAACGCACTGAAACGTACTAAACTATACAATAAGCACATAGAGCTTGGAGCCAAGATGGTTCCATTTGCAGGGTTTGATATGCCCGTGCAGTATGAAGGGCTCACTCCAGAGCACCATGCTGTAAGAAATAGCGTGGGTATGTTCGACGTAAGCCACATGGGAGAATTCAGTGTGAAAGGGAAAGATGCTGAAGCTCTAGTAGCTTGGTTGTGTTCCAATAACGTTGGCAAGATGGTAGACATGCAGGCTCAGTACAATTGTATGCCAAATGACGAAGGCGGTGTAGTAGATGACCTTATTGTATACCGTTGGAGTGCAGAGGAATACACACTGGTAGTGAATGGAAGTAACATAGCCAAAGACTGGGACTGGGTGATGAAGCAAAGAGAAGCGAAAGGTTTTGACTGCGAGGTAGAAGATCAATCAGATGATATATCGCTAATGGCAGTGCAAGGTCCTAATGCGGAGAAGGTATTGCAAAAGTTGACGGACGTAGATCTTAGTGCAATAAAGTTCTATCATTTTGATGCAGGAAACTTTGGCGGTAGTGATGACGTAATTATAAGTAATACGGGATATACCGGCTCTGGTGGTTTTGAGATTTATGCGTGGAATAATGATGCAGAGATGATATGGGATGCTATCATGGAAGCCGGTAAAGAGTATGCTATTGTGCCTTGTGGTCTTGGAGCTAGAGATACGCTTCGTTTAGAAAAAGGATATTGCTTGTATGGCAACGATTTGGATGACACTACTAGCCCCATTGAGGCAGGACTCGGTTGGATCACCAAGTTTGCTGAACCGTTCAATAACCAAGATTACCACAAAACACTGAAAGAAAACGGACCAGCCCGCAAGCTAGTGGGTTTTGAGATGATAGATAGAGGAATACCAAGACAGCACTACGAGCTAGTAGATGCTGCTGGCAATACCATAGGAGAAGTGACCAGCGGGACACAAAGTCCTAGCCTTGGAAAAGCTATAGGTATGGGTTATGTAAAACCAGAATTTGCAAAAAGTGATTCTGAAATTTACGTACAGGTACGCAAAAAGACCTTGAAAGCGAAAGTGTGCAAACTTCCGTTTTTACAGTAGAAAGAAAAAATGATGTCTCAATTCGCTGTAGCTTGTCAACAGAAAGCTTGGGCCGGTTAAGCTAAGATAGTTACCGTCCAATGGCTGTTTATTCATAGACTATGTAGTATGCAGCGTACCGCAAGGAATATTTTTAAGCAGTAGAGCAGAGGTTATATTATGGGTGTATTTTGCTCTCTGTCCTAAATACTGACTTTTCAAGCGTACAAAGCTAGAATTAAAGGTATCCCTTCATTCTTTCCAACTACCTTCGCACTATCAAAAGGAGTGAGGTCGAGCGGATTACCGCAGATTGTCATTTCGACCAAAAAAAAATAAATGACATTTAAAGAACTGGGCTTGTCAGAAGCCTTACTAAAAGCAGTAGCCGATAAAGGTTACGAGACTCCAAGCCCAATACAAGAAAAAGCAATTCCTAAAATACTGCAAGGACTAGATGTACTTGCAAGTGCGCAAACGGGTACAGGAAAAACTGCAGGTTTTGCAATGCCAATGATACAACTGCTTGCTCAGGAACCACCAAGACAAAGAAGGCCCATACGAGCACTGGTGCTTACACCAACTCGTGAGCTGGCATCGCAAGTACAGGAAGATGTGGATACCTACAGTAAACACGTAGACTTGCGCAGCACAGTGATATTTGGAGGAGTAAAACAAAATGCTCAAGTTACCAAACTAAGAAATGGAGTAGATATCCTCGTAGCTTGTCCCGGTAGACTAATGGATTTAGAGAGCCAAGGGTTTATAGACCTAAGTCAAATAGAATTTCTTGTATTGGATGAGGCAGACAGAATGCTAGATATGGGATTCTTACGCGACATAAAACGCATTATTGGTATGATGCCTACTAAGCGGCAAAATTTGTTGTTTTCAGCTACGTTTAGCAGAGACATTCGTAAGCTAGCCAACGGCTTGCTAACCAATCCCGTTACAGTAGAGGCCACACCAGAAAATAGCACTGCAGAACGTGTAGATCAAATTATATATAAGGTAGACCAAAAACGCAAAACAGAACTCATTACCAAGTTGATATGGGATGGTAACTGGCATAAAGTGCTAGTGTTTACCCGTACTAAACATGGTGCCAATAGACTGGTACAAAAACTAGAGAAAAGTAAAATAACTGCGGCAGCCATTCACGGTAATAAGTCGCAAGCAGCTCGTACGAGAGCGTTGGCTAATTTCAAAAAAGGCGAGGTGAGCGTGCTCGTGGCTACAGATATTGCAGCGAGAGGGTTAGATATCCCACTCCTGCCTTATGTGATCAATTTTGAGTTACCAAACGTTCCAGAGGACTACGTACACCGTATAGGTCGTACCGGTAGAGCAGGAGCCGAGGGAATTGCTATTTCGTTGGTATGTGCAGAAGAGTTGGAGTACGTACGTGGAATAGAAAAACTGCTTGGTATGGCTTTAAATCAGGAAGTAATAGAAGGTTTTGAACCAACAAAAGGCCCCGTAAGTGGAGGTAAAAAACGGATGCAAGGTAGAGGTGGAAACAACCGAAATGGAGAAGGCCAAAGTAGAAATAATAACCGCAACAACACCAATAGAAATGGTGGTGGAAATTATAGAGGAAAGTACAGAGGGAATAAGTCCAGTGGTAACGGCGGAGGTAGTCGAGATTAGTATTAGCTATTTTTGTGGTGAAGGGGAGTGCATCCCTACATAGGAATACGGTATGGCTAAGCTGGCCAAACTATTTCTTCACCGTCTTCAGTATATTCTGGAAAGAGCGTGATGCTTTCCACGAAACCATCCTGTATCCAGAAGCTGAGTCCTTTGCTTTCTACGGTGTAGTCTTTGGTATCTGGTTCCGCAAATTCGTCGTCTTGTTTTAAATCATCGAACGTGGCAGTTTTCTTAAAATCCTCCTCGCTCAATCCTGTGTACGAAGTGCCGTCTAAAGTATATGTAGGAGCATAGCAGGTAATAAGTCCAAGGCGAAAATCGTCTTCTGACATAAAGCTAAGTTCTACCCCTTGCTCGCCGTATAGCAACGAGATATCATCGGTGCCATCTTCATGCTTTTCTTTCGTGGAGTTAGTGGGTTCGCCCAACAGGCTTTTTACTTGTTCGATGGTTTGTCCAAATTGTATTTGACCAAAACCTACGAAGGGTTGAATCTCAATGTTCATCGTGTTTTGTTTGGGGCAAATGTCGTTGATTTAGTTGATAGAGTAGCTACTTCACTTTGATGAAACTCTCAGCCTTGTCTACCATATCTGGACTACCCATAAAAACAGGATTTCGCTGGTGTATTTCTGTAGGTTCTATGTCCAGTATGCGTGTGCCATCTCCAGTAGTAGCTTTGCCACCTGCTTGCTCGGTAACGAAAGCCATTGGGTTACTCTCAAACATAAGACGAAGCTTACCCTCTGTAGCGTCGCTTGTTGATGGGTACATAAAAATACCGCCTTTTAATAAGTTGCGGTGAAAGTCTGATACCATGCTGCCGATGTATCTGGCACTGTATGGTTTTTTTATTTTTGAGTTGCGGCAGTAATCCAAGTAGTTTTTTACTCCTTGGTCAAAACGATCATAGTTTCCGTCATTTATGGAGTATATAGTTCCATCTTTTGGTATTTGAATATCTGGATGACTCAATAAGAAATCTCCAATAGAAGCATCAAGTGTAAACGCATTCACACCTTGTCCAGTAGTGAATACTATCATAGTGCTACTGCCGTAAATGATATAGCCTGCTGCTACTTGATTGCTGCCCTTTTGCAATACATCCTCCATGGTAACTGGCCCACCTACTGGGCTTATGCGCTGGTAAACGGAAAATATGGTTCCTATACTAGCATTCACATCTATATTACTACTCCCATCCAACGGGTCCATCGCTATGATGTACTTGCTATCTTGGTTTAGGGTTGTTTCTATATGGTGTATGTCTTCTTCCTCCTCAGAGATTATGGCACAACAGTCTCCGCCTAGGGTGAGTGAAGATTTAAATTCCTCATTAGCTATGATATCCAATTTTTTAACTTCCTCACCTTGTACATTCACAGTGCCATGGGCACCCAAAATATCGACTAGACCTGCCTTGCGCACATCACGGTTTACTATTTTAGCTCCAAATTTAATATCTCTAAATATTTTTGATAGGTCACCTGTAGCTTCTGGGTGTTTACTCTGCTGATCTGCAATGAACTGGCTTAAACTTATTACTTGGTTAATTCTCATTACTTGTATTATTGGGTAATTTTGTACAAATTTAATCTTTAATGAGAGTATTCAAGTTTGGTGGAGCAAGTGTGAAAAGCGCAGACGCAGTTAAGAATGTTTCAAAAGTACTGAACGACCAAGGAGATGGTCCTTTGGTAGTTGTCGTATCTGCAATGGGCAAGATTACCAATAAGATGGAACAATTGGTAGATGCCTACTATCACAATACCGACTCTAAGAAAACACAGTTAGCGGAGGTGAAGTCTTTTCATCAAACTATAATTAAAGATTTACGGATAAGTGAAAACGACTATTATGAGGTAGAGAATCTACTCATAGAGCTGGAGTGTATCATAGAGAAAAAACGGGATGAGTCTTCGTCTTACGATACAGAATACGATAGAATTGTTCCTTTTGGGGAGTTGCTAAGCACTAAAATAGTGAGCACGTACCTCAATAGACAAGGATATAATAACCGATGGATTGATGCTCGTAACTTTATAATCACTACCAACAAAAATCGCTCGGCTAATGTGTTATGGGAAGAGAGTGTATCGCTCATAAATGGGAGTCTAAAGCCACTCATTGAAAAACAGACAGTAATAACGCAAGGTTTCATAGGCAGAGGACTTAATCATAAGAATACAACACTTGGGAGAGAAGGATCAGACTATTCAGCTGCCATATTTGCCTTTGCCCTGGATGCAAAAAGCGTAACTATTTGGAAAGATGTAGACGGAGTAATGAATGCTGACCCACGTAGATTTGATGAGGCAGAGCTGATACCAAAGTTGAGCTATAATGAAGCGATAGAATTGGCGTACTATGGGGCTTCTGTAATTCACCCTAAAACAATACAGCCGCTCAAGAGTAAAGATATTCCGCTCTACGTGAAGTCGTTTTTAGATCCGAGCAAAGCGGGTACCGTAGTGTTGGAAAATGAGAGCAGAACACTTAATGAGACGCAGTGCTATATTGTTAAAGATCAGCAATCACTCATAAAGATAGCTTCTAAAGATTTTTCGTTTATTGTTGAAGAAAATATTAGTGAAATTTTTCAAGTTTTACATGAAAATAAAATGAAAGTAGATTTAATACAAAATTCTGCAATTAGCTTTTCGGTTTGTGTTTATGATAAATTTAATAGGTTAAAAGAGTTGTTGTCAATATTAAAAGCAACTTTTAAAGTT
>CAJXIQ010000093.1 GCA_913054375.1 uncultured Bacteroidota bacterium | reverse complement strand
ACTTTGTATCCAAAATAGCATCTGTAGGATTCAGGTCTTGCACCATCAGCTCATACAAGCCAAGCCTAACATTTTTGGGATCCATCCCTAGATGTGACGTAGAGTTAGCTTGCGGATCTGCATCTACAAGTAACACCTTATTTTCTAGTACAGCAAGGCTGTACGCCAAGTTTGTTGCTGTAGTCGTTTTCCCTACTCCACCCTTTTGGTTTGCTACACAAATTATTTTCGACATGGTATATATATTAAAGTTCTATTGTTTGATTGATAATGGGTAAGGTCAAATGTATGTTGTTCTCACTAAACGTTTTTTTTGCTTGTTTATGATCAATTTCGATAGGCAAAAAGGTATCAAAGTGCATTCCTATAATTTCATTGCAGTCTATAAGCTTCGCAGACCTACATGCGTCGTCTACTCCCATTGTGAAGTTATCCCCTATTGGCAGAAAGGCAAAATCAAGCTTAAATTCGATTGGTATTAGTTGCATATCTAGGGTAAGTGCTGTGTCTCCAGCGTAATAAAAACAAGTAGTGTTCGTATGTACTATAAAACCTACAGCATCTCCAGCATAGCTGCCATCTGGAAACGAGCTACTGTGCTCGGCCCTGACCATTTTCACTTTGCAAAAATCTAGGTGTATAGTACCTCCAGTATTCATAGGAAAGCAGTTCTCTACACCTTGCGCAGCCAGCCACTCTGTAACCTCATAAGCTGCTATAACAATACACTTACTTTGCTTGGCTATGGCTACTGCATCAGAAATATGATCTCCGTGTCCGTGAGAGATAAGCATTACGTCTGGTTGTATTGTGGAAACATCGACCATACTTGCATGCGGATTCGGAGAAATAAACGGATCAAACAGTATATTTTTACCGCCAACTTTAACTGAAAAGCAAGAATGTCCGTAATATGTAATCTGTGGTTGCACCTCTATCAATCTTTGAAATTCAAATCTAACCCGATTAATAGGTCAGTAATTAACAGGTTTTTAGTAGTTATGCACATCACTTTACTGTTGATTTCTTGCAAAAATGATAGTCAAAACAATGAAAAAAAGATTATCCGGTTCAATAGTCCCACCGGCATCACCTCCCTGGATCCTGCATTTGCCCGAACACAAGAAAACATACGCGCTGTAAATCAGTTATTTAACGGCCTTCTTCAGCTCGATGATAATTTAAACATCATACCCGCTATTGCCAAAAATTACACCATATCCTCAGATGCTAAAACGTACACTTTTGTAATCAAAAAAGGCATACTTTTCCACAATGATCCCGTTTTTAAGAGTGAACAGCGAGAGGTGATCGCACAGGATTTTGTGTACTCATTCAATAGAATCATAAATCCAAATACGGCCTCTGATGGAGCCTGGATTTTCAATGAGATAATTGACCAACAAGAGCCATTTTACGCACCAAATGACAGTACATTTGAAATCCACCTAAAAAAACCATTCACACCGCTACTAAGTATGCTTACAATGGCATACTGCTATGTAGTGCCAATGGAAGCGGTAGAATACTATGGCAAAGGTTTTGGTAAAAAACCAATAGGCACGGGTCCCTTTCAGTTTGCTAACTGGGCAGAGGGCATAAAACTCAATCTTGTAAAGAATAAACACTATTTTGAATCCACACTAACACATCCCATTCCTAAAATAGATGCTGTTTCTATTTATTTTGTTCAAAGTAAACAAACAGAATTACTGGAGTTTACACAGGGTAAATTAGACTTATTTACAGGCTTAGAAAGTTCATTCAAAGATGAAATACTGACAGCAGAGGGGACCTTAATGCCTAAGTATACAGCAAATTTCGCGCTCAAAAAGAGCCCTTTCCTAAATACCGAGTATTTGGCTTTCAACCTAGAAGATAGTACATCGCCCGTTCAAGATGTTAATTTGAGAAAGGCCATAAACCACTGTATCAATAGAACAAAAATGATACGCTACCTGCGTAACGGAATAGGAAAACCAGCAAATGGTGGCTTTTGCCCAATAGGTCTGCCATCCTTTAGACCTTTAAAAAATCAACAATACGATGTGGATCTTGCTCAGCAATACCTCGTAAAATCTGCAATAAAACAAACCAAACCGCTTTTACTTACGACGACCGCTGATTATTTAGATCTCTGTATTTTGGTACAAAAAAATTGTGCCGATATTGGTATAGACATAAAGATTGATGTGGTGCCAAGTAGTTTACTCAAGCAACAGAAATCTTCAGGAGACTTGACATTTTTTCGAAGTAGTTGGATAGCGGATTATCCAGACGGAGAAAACTATATGGCCTGTTTCTACAGCAGCAATACGGCTCCAAATGGGCCTAATTATACACGCTACAATAACCTAGATTTTGATACAAAATATTTACAATTACTGTCCGAAACGTACCCAACAAAACGACAAGATTTATTCGCCGAATTACAATATAAATTAGAGATAGATCAACCATATGCGTTACTTTTTTATGACGAGAGTATCTGGATTCGCACAAAAAAAGTACAGAACGTCAAGATAAATGCGATGAATCATTTAGACCTTCGCCAAGCATACTTCAAGTAGTATGCTTACTTTTGATAAAAACTAACCGAGCAAAAATCATGAAACCAGGTTTACGAAATTTCTTAGCTATTGTCGGAGGACTCATACTCGGAAGTGCTGTTAATATGCTTATTATTTCTAAGGGTGGCGAACTAGTTTCTCCTCCGCAGGGTGTAAACCCAGAGGATATAAAGTCTATCAAGGCAAATATTCATTTGTACGAAACGAAGCATTACATCATACCGTTTTTGGCGCACGCCATAGGCACGCTTGTAGCTTCATTTGCTGCCGTAAAATGGGCAGTACGTAGGAAAAAAACTGTAGGAATTATTGTCGGAACATGGTTTTTATTTGGCGGAATAGCAGCGGCTAGTATGATTGGAACTCCCTTCATACCCACCTTAGTAGATGTAGCATTCGCCTATTACCCATTGGCTTGGCTTGGATTCGTGTTAGCCAAGTAACTTATTATCCAGCTTTCAGGTTACCTGTTTTTTTTACGCCACCTTTAGCCTTACTCTGCGCTTTTGGAGCATTCTTAGGAGTAGCCTTTTTAACGGGCTTCTTGGCGGCGGCTTTTTTAGCCGTAGACTTATCATCTCCGCTTGTTTCTGGCTCTGTTAGCTGATTAAAATCTACCTTATCCTTCAAAATCTTATACCAAGATACGAGCTTCAGTATATCTGAATTATAAACTTGATCTTCGTCAAAATTTTCAATTACTTTTCTAAAAAAAGCTTGTATTTCCTCTCCACTACTTTTCTTAGAAATCAATTCTATTCCTCCTTCAACAAGTGTATGAAGTTTCTTCAGAATTTCTTCAAGTTTTTCATCGCCATCATAGGTATACATGGATATATCGCTCAGAAATGAAACTTTCTGAGTAAGACTCGTAGGGAATCGTTTTCCAGCTGCGTCTAGAGACTCTACTATAAGTCCGTTTGCTCGGTTACCGATTAATTTTTGCAGCCCGGGTTTCCCAGATACTGAAACTATTTCTGAAAGGTATAATGCCATAGTGTTATTAGTAATGCTGTTTTGCTCTGCGAAAATATTTATTTATGTCAGATTGAGCGTAAGGTTTTAATCAATTTTCACTCTGGAATAGTAAGAACATATACACAATAAGAAAAAATATTTTGACTTTTGGTGTTGTCACCTGCTCAGAGAATACCCGTAAACGAATCTCCCTAAAATAGAGGTATTACCCACAAATTTTGATAATACTAAAATATATACCTTAGGCTAACGTTATAAACGTAAGCAAATTTGGTTTATTTGGTTAGCTAGTTGAGGGGAAGATTGGGAAACCAATCTTCCCCTCGCTTTTATCAGTACGTCACTTTACAAGCTTTCTCTCAGTCGTAGTAGCTTCGTTAGCAACTCTTCCATCTTATGAAGTGGCAACATATTGGCCCCATCGCTCAACGCATTTGCTGGATCAGGATGTGTTTCTATAAACAAACCACTTACACCTACTGCTACTGCTGCTTTTGCCATAGGTTCTATCAGTTGTGGCAGTCCACCTGTGACGCCACTTCCATTGTTAGGTTGCTGTAGTGAGTGTGTTACATCCATAACCGTAGGATATCCCATATCCTTCATCCACACCAAGTTTCGATAGTCTACTACCATGTCACCATATCCAAACATATTGCCTCGTTCAGTGAGTAACACTTTATCATTTCCTGTTTCTTTCACTTTTGTTGCAGCAAACTGCATTGCCTCTGCAGCTGCAAACTGACCTTTTTTAATATTTACCACCCGGCCAGTACGACCAGCAGCCTGCAATAAATCAGTTTGTCTAAACAAAAAGGCAGGTATTTGTAGTATGTCCACATATTCTGCGGCCATCGCTGCCTCGTGGCTTTCGTGTATATCTGTAACGGTTGGAACACCGTATTCATCCCGCACTCTACCGAGTAATTTTAGAGCTTTTTCATCGCCTATACCTGCAAATGAACTTGACTTTGTTCTATTTGCTTTGCGGTACGACGACTTAAATACGTAAGGAATTCCAAGTTTATCCGTTAATCTAGAAAGATATTCAGCAGTTTCAAACGTAATCTTTTCATTTTCTACTGCACAAGGTCCAGCTAATAAAAAAAGCTTATCTGAGTGCAATATATTGTGAAGGGTCGTTGCTATTTTATCCATGGTATTTTGAACAGCAAAAGTAAACATATAAATAAGCAGATAAGAATTGCGTTACTTGTACTTTTTTCGGGTATCATATATTTCTCATCCCAAGCTCAGGATGAGTACAACCCATATGTTACGTCTTTTCGTGCCGCAGCAGTAGATGGCAAGTTATACCTCAGTTGGAAGACAAAAGCTGGTTTTACCTGTCAAGACATACACATCGAAGTATCATTAGACAGTGTTTCGGGGTTTGAACGTAGAGGCACATACTATGGTATATGTGGGGATACCGCTGAAAGATACTACACCTACGTGTTGGATAACCCTATAATAAACGCGCTTAATTATGTTAAGTTAGAACTGGGTAATATTGGTTATTCCAATACTCTAAATGTGATTGTGCTTCAGGCTATTGATGACGTTTTTGTGGTGCCCCATCCGATAGAAACAAACTCTGTACTCCATTTTACAAATCCAGAAAAAGCAACCTTTGTGCTTAACCTGTATGATGCTCTGGGTCGAGTTATTCTGATGTTAGAAACAAATAATCAAGAAATAAATATTGGCCGTTATACTTTGCCACAAGGTTTCGTTTACTACGACTTATATTCAGAAGCGAATAGAGGGTACAGAGGAAAGCTGCTAATACAGCGTTGATTGTTTTGTCCGAGATTGCAGCGACAAAATCAACAGAGCTCTCAACATCTTGTTTAGAATCTATGTAGCTTCCCGGCATTTTTTTTTCTTCGGCACTCTTTGCCGTTTCACTCAGAGTATCATTACAAATACCACCGCTTCAGAAGTCTACTGCCAAACACTCAAAACCACTATCTACAAGCCGTGGTGCAATATTTTTAAACTCCCCTCTACTAAAACCAGCTTGATGAAATAAAAGAACTATTTCACTAGCACCATCATTTGGATACCTCCTGCTGCATTTTTGTCTGCCGAGTGGGAACACGCTGAAACAGGCGCTAAAACGAATAGCTTGAAATAAAAAACCTTTTTCATAAATGGTCAAAAGCGTTTTATTTTTCTAACATTGCAAAGTCAAAAGAAACATATATGTCAAACAATCTTTTAAAAGGAAAAAAAGGAATCATCTCTGGGGCATTGGATAGCAATTCTATTGCTTGGAAAGTAGCAGAGAAGTGTGTAGAACAAGGTGCTGAGATCGTCCTCACTAACGCACCAATAGCCATGCGAATGGGAGCTATTAGTGAGCTTTCTGAAAAACTAAATGCACCAATAATACCTTGCGATGTGACGGATAACGATCAAGTAGTAGACTTGATTGCCAAATCAATGGAACATTTCGATGGTCAATTTGATTTTATGCTTCACAGTATCGGAATGAGTTTAAATGTGCGAAAAGGAAGAGATTATACCAATCTCAAATACGATTGGACGCATAAAACGTATGATATATCTGCGTTGTCCTTTCATAAGATGCTGCAAGCTGCTTACCAAGCAGACGCCTTAAAAGACTGGGGTTCTGTACTTGGGCTCACATACATAGCTGCACAACGTGTATTCCCTGACTATAGTGAAATGGCAGAGAGTAAAGCGATATTGGAAAGTATAGCGCGTAACTTTGGTTACCACTATGGTAAAAAATCTAAGGTACGTGTTAATACCATATCACAATCTCCGACGGTAACTACTGCAGGTAGCGGTGTAAAAGGGTTTGACGATTTCATAAGCTATGCTGCTAAAATGAGTCCGTTAGGAAATGCAGATGCAAATGCTTGCGCAGACTACTGCATATCGTTGTTTTCTGACCATACGAAAATGGTTACAATGCAAAACTTATTTCATGATGGAGGCTTTAGCACCACTGGAGTGAGTAACGAAGTACTTAGATAACATCAATTTATACACGACAAGCGGTTAATCCCTCTTGTCTTCTGGTTCTAACTTTCTCCAAAGCAAATGACGGACGCGCTTCACAAAAGTATACTGGATATCCATATTTCGCTTTATTAGAAAGAGATACATGGTTTTATACACAGCGAATAGGGTTTAATGGTATGCATTAACGGAAAATTTACACACTATTTGCAACGGAGTGTATCTCTTATATTTATGAAATATAACTTTAGCGAAATGACGCAACTGTATGCCAACCGTTACCGATAGAAAGATGACTTGCAGCAGTTATCTCAAAAAAGTTAGAGCTCTACTCCCATCTCTGCAAGTACATTATCTGCTTCACCAAAATACTTCATTACATACAAAACGTAACGAATATCTACACCAATGCTTCTACTATAGCTCTCATTCCAAGCATAGTCGTTTATTGTTGCGGTGTATGCTCTATCAAAGTTGACGCCTACAATTCTTCCCTTACTATCCATTATAGGACTACCACTATTGCCGCCTGTAGTATCCATATTGTACAATAGACCAACTACAACCTCCCCATTC
>CAJXIQ010000092.1 GCA_913054375.1 uncultured Bacteroidota bacterium | reverse complement strand
GATTCGCATTAGTCTCGAGGAAAAAATCTCTGCAGTTAGCGCTTTATGATGGGCGACCTGTTCGATTTCCCAGAGGATCATTTTAAACAACAGTTCATTTACTTGATGATACATTATGAACACCATCTCGTCAGGGTATTGAGTCCTTTGTATTTGAAGGTTTAAAAGGGCATCTGTTTGGATGTAGTCCCAGTAGGTAATATGATTAGAATGCAATAAGCCATTGAGGTGTGTATCTAAATCCTGACCTGATGCACTAAATTTTTCTTCAAGTTGCTGAAGAAGTTTTTCTCTTTTATCGCTCATTGCATCGCAAAGGAAACATTTTTAGTGATTTATGTATTGACTAGAAATTGGTTTTTAGTCCCACTTCTTTATCTTAAAAGTAGTGCATTAGCTCAGAGAGGCGTGATACGATTGGCTCACAAGAAATAATACAGAAAAGAGCACGCAGCCATCACTGTTTTGCAAATGCGGATTTAACAAAATAAGCAACTACACCACCAGCTAGTGGTGCCAAGATATAAACCGTGAGAAAACTCCAATCTGTGACAGGGAAAGCAGCATTTCCCCATCCGCCCATGTAGGCAACTATGCGTGGACCAAAATCTCGTGCAGGATTGAGACCTGCTTGTGTGTAAGGTGCCACTACTAGGATGATGGCTCCAACTGTTAGGCCTATTAGCACAGGTATGTACTTGCTGAAACCATAGTCACGAGCAGTAAGTATGAATATCATAAGTACAAGCGTAAAAGTACCCATCCCCTCTGCAAAGCAGGCTGTATGGTGAGATACGTCTGTCGAGAAAAACTCCCCAAACATGACTGCACTTTGAAATGAAGACGTATCTCCACGAACTACGTGAATAGCCGACTCGTAAGTGGCCAAGTCTGTATTGATAAGAAGAAGTAGCAGAGTGGATGCCGCTATAGCACCAAGTAGCTGAGCCAATAAGTATGCAGGCACCTTTTTCCATTCGCATTTTTGGGCTAGTGAAAATGCCAAGGTAACGGCTGGATTGAGATGAGAAGAGCTATACGTGTTGGTTGCATATATCGCTAGTGCTACCCCCAAGGACCATATTAAGGCTATCTGCCACAATGTTAATGGGATATAAACCACTGATACAGCCACCGATCCGCAGCCAATAAATACAAGTATTGCTGTTCCTATGAATTCTCCTACAAGTTCCTTCCAGTAGTTCATTTTATGCGAGAGAAGATATAGTTCATCTCGGTAGCAATTTGCTCGCTTCTTTCTGCATATACCTGTACTTGTTGGTCGGTACCATCGGATATCTTAGGGTCGTTGTATGGCAGAGACACTCGAATAGCTTCTGGTATAATAGGACAATTTTCATCTGCATCGGTACATGTCATAACCGCAGCAAAGTCTTTTCTGGGATTATAATAGTCGTTGAACCTTTTAGAAAATAAAGTCATTGGATTTGTTTCTTCTGAGAAGCTTAGTTTGTACGTTGGGTTAGTGTAGTTGCTTATTTTAGTAACGGTGAAACCTACGTTCTCTAATGTCTCAATAACAACAGGAAAAACAGCAGTGGCTTCTGTACCACCAGAGTAGCATTTCACTTTTTCTATACCGTGATAGTTCGCCATAGTTTTAGCCCAGACTTGGCACAAATGACTTCTGCGGCTATTGTGGGTACAGATGAAATTAAGTCGTATGGGCTCGTTTGCATCTTTCTTATTTTGGATGTACTCTATTAGAACAAGTAGTTTTTTTGTTCTCTCTATTGGCAACTTGTCTATTGCAAGGCTATTGATATACGTTGAGATTCTATCTTTCATTTTCTAAATGGGTTTATTACAAGTGTACAATGGGGTAATTTAGTGTTACAATTAACAACAACCACCGCCGGGTGTACAGCTGCCATTGGGTTCAGTAAGAGTAGCTAAGCCAATAGTACGTTTATTTTTTACGGCATCAATGCCACAGAGTTCTGTGGCAAGGCAGTCTGTCTTGGTATTGACCAATTGAAAGTGGTTTCCTGTGAATTCAAGTTGATATTTACCCACAGTATCCGATTGATATTCCACTTCTACTTCCAGATCTTCGCCGGCAAAAAGGGGCAGAGAGGTATTGATTATAGTTATAAATTTATTGGCCTTCAATCTGTGGTCATAGTCCACACTTGTCCATAACTGAAGATTCACCTTCTTTATTTCGTGTCGTTTTCCGCCACAGTCTACGAAGGTTTTGGTAGCTAATCCTATTTCTGTAAGGTGGTAGTGACGAGGTACGTATTTTCCATCTGGTAGCGTGAAGTGTACCTCATCCAATGTTTGTAAAGCTTGTTGTAGTTCTGTTAATTTCATTCTGTTTATTTGTGCACTGTTAGCAGCAGTTACTATTTACTATCTCTAAGTTTAAGAACCCCTCTAAAGTGGCCTTTATTTCAGCCCATCGATCGGTGTTTATGCAGTAACATATGCTGGTACCTTCAATGGTTCCTTGTATAATGCCAATGTTTTTGAGTTCCTTCAGGTGCTGTGATATGGTTGGTTGTGCCAATCCTATCTCATTCACAAGCTCTCCGCATATACAACTTTCAGTGGCTGTTATATGTTGCAATATTGCAATGCGTGCAGGATGCCCGAGCACCTTTGCTATACCCGCTAGTTCGTTTTGAGAGTAGGAGAATATGTCTGTTTTGGTTATACCCATTACTTATTAATTGCAATATTACGATAAAAGAAATGATTTATCTACTTCATTGGCTTTGAGTTAGATCCATTACATAATTACCAATTGCAAACACGACTAAGGCTGTTTTTAACTCCTAGTGATATTGTTTTAAGTATGCTACCCGTTACTGTTCAATCACCACTTTTTGCACACCAACTTTACCACCATACATCACGTGTACCACATAGGTTCCAATTACCAAGTCATTTACGTTTACAAAGTTGATCCAGTTGTGCAGAGTCTTAGCGAGCACTACTTGACCCTGTAAATTAGTGATGTGGAGTTCTGCTCCAGGTTCTGTTTTTATTTTAAAGTAATCTTGGGTAGGATTTGGGTGGATGCTAAACTCTAGTGATGTTGGTCTGTCTACACCTGATAGAGGCATTTCTTTCAAAATACTATCGGCTATCAATACGTCTGGCAAACCAAATCCGTACGCATTGTTTGGTGCAGTATACCTATTACTACTTAAGAGTATTGCTTCAAATAGTTGAGTATTGCTCTTATCTGGATGGGCTTGTTTTAGGCAGGCTACCATTCCAGCGATTAATGGACCTGAAAATGAGGTTCCACTTCCACGTTCGAGTATTCCGTCTGCATTGGGTATAGTATTATTTCTTCCCATGGCTACTACATCGGGTTTGAAACGATTATCTGCTGTTGGGCCTCTACTACTGAAATCAGTAATCACCTCAAAACTGTCTACAGCCCCAATACAAAGTACACTCTTTCCGTCGCAGGGGGCAGTTATGTGAAACCAGGGGTCATCTCCTGAATTACCAGCACTGTTGGTAATAAATATTCCACGCTTAGATGCGGCTTCAGCGGCAATGGTTATGATAGTACTTTTACCATCCATATCTTGATACGAATAGTTACCTTGGAGATCATCAAAAAGGGAATAACCCAAACTACTGTGAATGATGTCAACGCCAATGCTATCTGCCCATTCCATTGCCTTTAGCCAATTGAGTTCTTCTACATGCTTTTCAGAGTAGGTATCCTCTGTACGTGCAAGTACAAAGTTGGCATCAGGAGCAGCACCCACCATACTATCTGTATAGTTGATACCGGCAAGTGCTAATACTTGCATACCGTGTGTACTCTCATCATAACGCAATGTGTCATTGTCTACAAAGTCGTAAGTTGCCTTTATTTGATTATTAGCCCAGAAAGTATTAAAAATGGGTAGACTGTCTACTTTCCAAAACCCACCATCAAATATGCCCAAGGTTACTCCTTTACCTGTGTAGCCTAATGCATGGTAAGCATCTAGATGAAGCATTTCTACTTGCCAATCTCCTTGCCCGTAGCTAAAATCTTCATGTATTCGCTCTTCGTTTCGACGATACTGGGCTAGAGGTGCAATATGTGCTACGCAAGCTAATGCTACAAGCTTGTTTACGTCTGTTGTAGGAACACAGACGGCATTAAGCCATTTACTGGTTCCTGTTACCGTAGCACCGTTTTGTTTTAGTTGGGCTATATACTCTTTGCATACGGCAGTGGCGAAGTAATCTTCACCGGTATCACATTTGTCTGTCAGGTAGACCCAAGAGTGCTGAGCATTAGTCGCAAGGCCAATGAACACCGTGATTAAGAAGATGTTAATCCTCCAATAATTGTTTAATTTCATTCAATTTCATCAACGCCTCAATAGGAGTGAGGCTATCTATATTCAATTTACTAATAGTTTGTAGAAGTTCTGCCGTTTTCGGGTCATTTAATTGAAATAAATTCAATTGATAGTTTTGTTCTTGAGCCTTTTTAATGGAGTCTTTTGTACTAATACTAGCTCTATCACTTTCTAACTGCTGTAGAATATGATTGGCACGATTTAGTACTTTTTTTGGAATACCAGCCATTCGTGCTACGTGGATACCAAAACTGTGCTCACTACCACCTTTTTTCATTTTTCGCAAGAAAATAACCTTATTACGCTTCTCCTCTGTGCTTACGTAGTAGTTAACTACACCCTCACTTGTAGTTTCGAGTTCGTTGAGTTCATGGTAATGTGTAGCAAATATAGTTTTGGGCTTTTCGTTGCTTTGGCTCAGAAACTCTGCTATGCTCCAGGCTAAACTTACTCCATCAAAAGTACTTGTACCACGGCCTATCTCGTCTAGTATCACCAGACTACGATCACTTAGGTTATTAAGAATACTGGCAGTCTCTACCATCTCGACCATAAAGGTAGACTCTCCCTGAGATATATTGTCTGACGCACCTACACGCGTGTATATTTTATCTACAATTCCTATTTCTGCATGTCGTGCCGGTACAAAACAGCCTACTTGTGCGAGTAAAACGGTGAGTGCTGTTTGCCGTAATATAGCCGACTTACCGCTCATATTTGGTCCAGTGAGGATAATGATTTGCTGGTCTTTTTGATTTAGAAATATATCATTGGGTATATAACTGTCTCCTGTTGCAAGTTGTTGCTCTATTACGGGGTGTCTACCATCTTTTATAGCGAGGTTTTTAGTATCGTTTACCTCAGGCTTGGTATAGTCATTATCTGATGATACGCGAGCGAATGAACAGAGGCAATCAAGTTGTGCTATTTCGCGTGCATTTTGTTGCACATCTGTTATATAAACGCTTAACTTATTGACTAAAGCCTCGTACAGTGCAGATTCAATGCCTCCAATTTTCTCTTCGGCGGCAAGTATTTTCTCTTCAAGCTCTTTAAGTTCAGGTGTGATGTACCGCTCTGCACTAACAAGTGTTTGTTTCCTAATCCAGTCTTCGGGAACCTTGTCTTTGTGCGTATGTGTTACCTCGAGGTAATAGCCGAAAACATTGTTAAAAGCAAGCTTCAAACTTGAGATACCTGTGCGCTCAGACTCTCGTTCTTTTATCCCAACAAGATAGTCTTTCCCATTTTTAGAAATGTTCAAATACTCGTCAAGCTCTTCATTCACCCCCAGTTTGAATATACCTCCTTTACTGGCAACAACAGGAGCATCTTCAGCAATGTGTGAATCTATCAACTCTATGAGTTCTGTGCATATATTTAGTCGCTTAGCAAATGCTTTAATAGGGCTGCAATCTACCTCATTACTGAGCAGTTTTAAGGTAGCAATAGACTTCAGTGAGCAAGAGAGTTGAAGCAATTCTTTCGGATTAATACGCTTGAGTGCAACTTTACTAATGATACGCTCTAGGTCACCTATACGGGCAATTTCTGCTGTAACATTATCAAAAAGATTACGATCTGTTATGAGGTATTCTACAGTATCTTGGCGTTGTTTTATTGCGGCGATATCCAGTAAGGGGAGTACCAACCAATTCTTCATGAGTCTACTCCCCATAGGAGAGATAGTCTTGTCAACCACATCGAGCAAGCTGATGCCTGTATGGTGATTGCTGTGCACAATCTCAAGGTTGCGTATTGTAAAGGAATCAATCCAAACATGGCTTTGTTCGTCTATCCTCTTTATACTATTGATGTGTTCAAGGTCTGTATGATGCGTTTGATTAAGGTAGTGAATAACAGCACCTGCGGCTATTGTCGCTTCCTCCATATGCTCTATGCCAAAACCACGAAGAGACTCTATATTAAAGTGTTTATTAAGCTGTTCCTTGCAATAGTCTTCTTCAAAAAACCATTTATCAATGGCATAGCTATAATGCTCTTCACCGTAAGTTTTATCAAATTTTTCTCGGTACGTTTTGCTGAGTACTATTTCGCTAGGGCTAAGTGTCTTTATCAAGCGTTCTATGTAATCTTGATTGCCTTGAGCCACCATAAACTCACCAGTGCTCAAATCTGCAAAAGCTACCCCCACGCGGTTATTATGCTCATGTATCGCTGCTAAGAAATTATTGCTCCGGCTATCATAGGTTTTGTCATTGGCAGAGACACCTGGTGTAATAAGTTCTGTAACTCCCCGTTTTACAATTCCTTTGGCTTCTTTGGGGTTTTCTAGTTGCTCACATACGGCGACCCGCTGTCCGGAGCGACTTAACTTTGGCAAGTAGTTATCGAGCGAGTGGTAAGGAAAGCCTGCCAACTCAATTTTGCTGCCACCGTTATTCCTGTAGGTCTGAACGATATCCAGTATTTCAGCCGCCACTACTGCGTCTTCACCAAATAACTCATAAAAATCTCCAACTCTGAAAAGCAATAAAGTACCTGGGTAGGCAGCTTTTATCTCGCTGTATTGCTTCATTAGTGGAGTTTCTTTTTGCTGCTTTACCTTTGTACCCAAATTATCTACCAATTATTTTGACTCGCAAGGTAAAAAACGAAGATTTGAATAGGCTCACTGTTGAAAAGTATAGGAAAGTTTCCAAGACACCTATAATAGTAGTGCTAGACAATATCCGCAGTATGCACAATGTAGGTGCTATCTTTAGAACCAGTGATGCTTTTCGTATCGCTAAAATCTACTTATGTGGCATTACTGCCACACCGCCACACCGGGATATCCGTAAAACTGCTCTTGGAGCAGAAAAAAGTGTAGATTG
>CAJXIQ010000091.1 GCA_913054375.1 uncultured Bacteroidota bacterium | reverse complement strand
AACAAGTTGAAGCGGCAAGCGGATGCAGTATCGATAAAGCGACAGCTATTTTTCAACAGATTGATGGTCAATTAGAGTTGGACTTATTCAATAGGATGAACCTTACCTTTTTAGATAATGATGCCATTCGTATTGTTAAAATGCAAGAGATAAATCAAGCCTACATTAGTGGATTAATCAGCGATGAAACGATATTTTTGGATAACACAATAAGCGTTCTTTCAGACCTAAGAAGCAAATGGCACGTTCCGTTTAACGATGCATGGGCATATAAAAAGATAAAATCAGTTACCGCATAGCTTTGCCAAAATTTTTATTAATAGAATCCTCTGGTGAAGTGTGCTCTGCGGCAGTAGCTGTAGACGCTACCATTGTAGCCGAAAAAGCAATACAAGAGGCCAATTCACACAGTACTTATCTAGCTACTTATGTAGACGAAGTACTTCAGGGAGCCAATATAAAAGTAGGAGATTTAGATGCTATTGTGGTAGGAGGTGGTCCCGGTTCTTATACGGGCTTGCGCATAGGAGTGAGCCTAGCCAAAGGCCTATGTTTTGGTGCCAACATCCCACTTATAGCCTGTTCTACATTGAGAGCTTTGGCAGTAGCAGCCTTGGAGAAAAACCCGCAAGCTGATAGAGTAATATCACTCATAGATGCTAGACGAATGGACGCCTATATAGGCATTTTCAATGCCCAACTAGTAGCCGAAGTACAGGAGCACTTTATAACAATAGACGAACAATTGGCTGTGGATTACGTGAAAGGAGAGACCATAGTTGTGGGTAGCGGTGCTGCCAAGTGGATCGAAGGGTTCGAATTCGAAGAAAGCGTAACGTATACAAAATCAACGCTTTATGCCAAACATTTGCTGCCAGAGGCGTTACAAAAGTGGGAGCAAAATAGCGTTGAAGATATGGCGTACTATGAGCCCAATTATATCAAGTCTGTTTTTGTGACGAGACCTAAGCCCAAATTTTAAAATTTCATAACCTAAGGCCAATGCAGAGTGGTATATTTGCATTCCTTATTTGTAGATGAAGTACAACGCTCTTATAGCCATCTTACTGTTCAGTGTAATTGCACGCGCACAGATATTTGACGAAAAAACAACCAACTCTTCCAACGTGCGCCTCAATGTTTCCAACTCGGGAACCTATGGTAATGCTATGCGTGGGTACAGAGACGGTAGCGGAAATCCCAGTGGAGAATATCCGGCGGGTAGTGGTGTAGAGCATGTTTTCGAAAGCGGAATTTGGTTCGGTGGATTGATCAATGGGAGTACGGTAGCCGTGAGTACAGCGTCTGTAGACGCTCCTCAAGGATATAGTACAGGTTCTTCAGGGTTTGAGTTTTATCCAGAGCCCGGTGACGTACTGCGAGAGATATCCTCACTACGCAACAGCCCTTATTATTCACCAAATGCTGTCTCCCACCAAGATTTTATTGCCACCTATTCTGATAGGAACGTCCAAGTGCCCGGCACACAGACGCAGATAGCAGGTCACCTAGACCCACTCAATATAGAAGTCACTTCTCGTAGTTATAATTGGAATTACAGTTTTAGTGACTTTTTCGTCATCTTAGATTTTGAAATAGAAAATACAGGCAATAACACCATAGACTCTGCATACTTTGGTCTGTGGGCAAACACTGTAGTACGTAATATTAATATTACGCCAGCAGGTAGTGGTGGAGCTGCTTTTTACAATAAAGGAGGCAATGGCTACTTTGACAGTTTACAGATGGCATACTGCTATGATAACGCTGGAGATGTAGGATTCACAGATAGTTACGTAGGGCAAAAGTTTCTAGGAGCAGAAGATAAGAATGGTTTTCAGCATCCAGAGGCCAATCCGAGGTTCAATGCTCACTACAATGCGTGGCAGTTCAATAGTACATCAGACCCTATATTCTTTCAACCCTCCAATGATAATACCCGATACCAAAAAATGACACGTGGGCTCAATGATCAACCGTGTTGGAATGCTACAAATGCAACAAATTCAAATTGTGGATCTCGCAGTTACATAGACCAACTAAATCAAGCGGGGAATCGTTCAGATTTAGTGTCGGTAGGACCATTTCTAGATTTTAGCCCTGGAGATAAAGTGAAGGTAAGCTATGCTTTTATCTTTGGTAAGAAGAAAGAAGATGGTAACCCAAATAGTGAAAACAACAAAATACAACAAAGCACTTTCTTAGCCAATGCCAGCTGGGCACAAACGGCCTATAGTGGCGAAGATGTAAATTTCAACGGACAGTTAGACGCAGGAGAAGATGTAGACGGAGACGGTAAGTTAACGAGATTTATTCTTCCAGCTCCTCCAGAAATACCCAATACCAAGGTAGTAACATCGGACAATAAAATAGAAATCTACTGGGACAACAATGCAGAAGAGAGCATAGATCCCATAAGTCAGTTAAAGGATTTTGAAGGGTATAGACTGTATATGACCAAACTTGGTTTTGATGTAACAAATGTCCCCAGTCTTCAACGAGACTTAGTAAAAATTGGCGAGTATGATATTGCTAATAATGGGTTCAATTATGAGACCGGTTTTGCCAAAGTAAAACTAGATCAGCCTGCTACGTTCGAAGGGGACGATACGGATTACGAGTATAAGTTCACTGTCAACAATGTACTCAATGGTTGGCAGTATGCTATATCGGTTACAGCATTTGATAGAGGAAATGAAGAGAGTAACCTAGAGAGTCTTGAGAGTAGTCCTTTGGCAAACAACTTTAGAGCATTCGCAGGAAAGCCTGTGAACGAAAACCTCTCTACCAATGCTCCATTTGCGTATCCAAATCCATATTATGCTGGGGCTAGCTGGGAGGGCAAGAGCTCATTCCAAGAGCAAAGTAGAAAATTGTACTTTGCCAACCTGCCTGCTAATTGTGAGATAACCGTATTTTCGGCCGCAGGAGATTTCTTAGATCAAATTACACACAGTGCCCAGTATGATGGCAGCGATATACGTTGGAACCAAACTTTTGGGGCAGAAGATGCTTCGCAAAATGTGTACAGCGGTGGCGAACACGCTTGGGATTTACTTACCGAAAACACACAAATAATCTCAAGAGGATTATACATATTTACCGTTAAAGACCTAGATACTGGCAAGCTGTACAAAGGCAAGTTTGCCGTTATTAAATAAAGAATTTTAAAACAAACAAAAATGAAAAAACAATTACTAGTATTAACGTTAGGATTATTTGCTATCCTATTTACAAGTGCTCAAACCTCGGTTTCAGTAAGAGACCTACAGTTTGTAAGTGTAACAGACCTTGCAGCTTGCAAAGATGCAAGTAGTTATGATGGCCAGACCATTAAAACGGTAGGCATTGTAATGCACAATGGTAACCTCACTGAAGTTGCTTCAGGATCGGTAAACGGAGGGTATAGACCAGGCGTGCACATAATAGATACGGCTACAGGAGCCGCTATGGGAGATTTCAATACAATTCAAATTCACGGCGTATATGACGATGGACAAAGTCAACCAGTTACGGCACTAGATAATTTAGTAGCGGGTATGATTGTAGAGGTGATAGGTGAAATGGGTGGATTTAGTGGTGAGACACAATTATCTCCTTCAGATGCATCTTCTGTAGAAGTGATAGGAACAACTACGGCACCTACTCCAGCAGTAGTAAGCATTGGACTGTTAAATGATAAGAGTAGAGTAAATAAACTGCCTACTGGTGAAGCATGGGAAGGTTCATTAGTGACGGTAGAAAACGTTACTGTAGTAGCTGTAAATGCATTTAGTGGTGGAACAAGAGTAAGTTTTGACATCAGTGATGCCAACGGAAATACCATGAATGTTTCAGATAGATTTATCGCTCAAAAATTAGTAGGATGGGTGCCAAGAAACGCGTCTAGTCCACAACTAGCAGGTGAGTTTGTAGCCCCTATTGTTGGCACACAATACGAGTCTATTACGGGTATTGTATTGCACTCGGAAAACGGATGTACAGGTGGTACAGGTAGAGGATATGAATTAAATCCATTTGATACGAGTCACTACAAGGTAGGAGATACACCTCCTAGTATTACAGATGTGACGAGAAACCCACTGGTACCAAGTAGTACAGAAGATGTAGTGCTTTCTGCTCAAATCATTGATTTCAACGGAACTGTTGTTAGTCAAACACTGTATTACACCACAGACATTGACGCTGAGAATACGAGCTTTACTGCAGTACCAATGACGCTCAAAACAGGGTCTTCAGATGAGTTTGAAGCAACTATACCAAAAGCAGCTGATGGTACTATCATACGATATTACATCAAGGCAACAGATAACGATGCGAATGAAAGCTTTGAACCATTTACGGCAAGTACAGCAACCGGTTCTACTTCGTTTTATACGGTTAAAGATAATGGACTTTCTATAGTGGATCTTCAGTATGTTTTAAATCCTACGTCAGATGCTAGTCCATACAAAGATCAGGAAGTTACCGTCAAAGGTTACATCACTGCGAGTGCAAAGCCTTATGATTTAGAAGATATATACCTCCAAGATAAAGATGCTACAGAGTGGGCAGGTATACACCTAAGAGGAAGTGCAGATTTGCTGGAGCTCTGGAGAACAGAAGAAGTAGAAGTGACTGGTGTGGTGAGAGAAGTATTTGGTTTTACGGAGATAGAGGTAACGTCTGTATCTAAGACAGGTAAAACGGCTGAAATACTACCGATAGAATTGCCGGTAAGCGATAGCCTTGGAAGAGCAAATAATGGATATGAAAAATACGAAAGTATGCTAGTGAAAATGGTAAATGATGGTGGAAAGGTAAAAATAGCTGACCCACAGTTTAATCGATTTGGTGAGTGGACAGCAGCAGATGATACCGCTGCAAACTTTGCCAATAGTACAAAGGTACAGGCAGGTGTGAAAAATGGAAATAACAACTCGTCACTTTGGGTTTCTGTACTAGCGGACAGTGCTTTTGAAACACAAGACGGAATACTTGAAGTGCCTTTGGTGAAAGCAAGACAAGGAATGGAGATGGATGCCTTAGTAGGCATAATGTACTACGGTTTTGGTCAGTTCGCTGTCAAGCCAAGAAACAATGATGATCTAGAAGGATTCAGCGTTGAGTTAGACTCAGCTGAGTATGCTAAGGATACAGCAACAAACGCTGTACCTACCTTCCAAGCGTTGGGAGTGACATTTTATCCCAATCCAGCAAGCAATGTGATCACTGTCAAAACAGAGAGCAATGCAACGGGTAATGTGGTTGTAAGAAGTCTAGATGGTAGAATAATAGCAAGTAAGCAAGTAGTAGGTAGAGCAACAGTAAATGTAGCTGCACTTACGCGTGGTGTATATGTTTTAGAATTTACAAATGACCAAGGGCAGAGAGCATCTGCTAAGTTCGTAAAACTTTAATGAATAACCAATTGAGATATGCAAACAAGGGGCTTAGCACACTGGTGTTAAGCCTACTTGTTTTTGTTTTTTCATGTAAAAAAGGAGAACAGCTACCCAATGCAGCACCAGAGACTGCTTTGAGCATAGAGGCTATCAACCTTACAGGAGAAAACAGGCTGAATAGTACCGTAAATCTCACGTGGTTTGGTACAGATATCGATGGTTTTGTACAGTATTATGAGTACAAGATAAACGATGGTGAATGGACCCGCACGCAGACACAAGACAGTACGTTTTTGTTTCGTATAGATCCAGATCAAGACTCTACCGACATAGATTTCTATGTACGAGCAGTAGACAATGAAGATGCCCAAGACCCAACTCCAGCATTTCTCAAAGTACCTTTAAAAAACACCGCACCAATAGTAATTTTTGAAGAAGCAAGTTTGCCTTCAGATACCACTAACTTGGTTATTACATTTCGCTATACAGCGTCAGATCCAGACGGCAGTGAGACTCTTAGACAGGGTTTCTTAAGAGCCAATGATGGCGACTGGGAAGCAATAGACCTTAACCAAAAATTAGTCTCGATAATGCCACAAAACACGAATGTCACCGGAGTAGGCGATGCAAGTGTTTACTACGGATTATCGACCACACCAGCCCTGACAATCAACGGATTTGTAAACGGAGGGGATAACGTAATACAATTAAAAGTAACGGATATTGCCAATGCAGAAAGTGCTATAGATAGCGCAGACAGTATTTATGTGAAATCACAAACCGGTGATTTACTAGTAGTAGGCGGTCACAATGCCAGCATATCTGCACAATATAAAAACCTTGTGCAAAGGAGCTATGCCAAGGCAGATTTTGTCAATTTTGCAGGAAATAGTGGTCTCAATCAGCCTAAATTTTGGGAACCTACATTTAGCCTCATGGCAGGTAATTATGATAAGATATTCTTCCATTCAGATGAAGCAAATTTTAGCAATTCACTCACAGGAGCAGATGGTAAAATGTTAGATTTTGCAGCACCTGTTATTCAAACACTTATTGACAACAATAAAAAAATATTGGTTTCTACTGCATTTGCAACAGGAGCAGACCTCTCTACCATAGGAGGAGTTTTATCGATAGACAGTTTTAGTCCAAGTAGGGGACAAGCCTTTTTTACAAATGACAGCTTTGCTATCAGCCAAGACGCAACATACCCCGACTTGCAACCGTCCAATTTTTTGCTAGCAGCAGACCCATTTTATCCATCAATAGACGCAGAAGTATTTTATAGCGCACAACTGACGCCGAGCGGTGGTTGGACAGGACCTAGCACGATTGCCATACGTAGGAGAAACACGAATAATAACATAAATTTGGTGTTGTTTACGGTAGAATTACACAAACTCAACAAACTTCAAGCCAACCAAAACCAGGTAATATCTAAAATACTGAATGAAGCATTTAATTGGTAGTATACTAGCTTTATGCCTTGCCATATCTAGCTACGCACAGCTAGGAACACTGCAAGGCGTGCTTACTGCAGAAGAAGACGGTGAAAAACTCGTAGGGGCATATGTACGTATAGTAGGCACCTATGGAGCCGCTATAACAGAAGCAGATGGTTCATACAAAATAACAAATATCAAGCCGGGAACGTACTCCATAAAGATTGCTTTTATTGGGTTTCAAGACAAGGTATACAACGATATAGATATACAAGGAGGCAGACCCAAAACACTAGATGTGAAGATGACATCGCTTACCAACACCTTCGAAACAGTAAAAGTAGTGGGTAAGAAGAAAGTTGTAGAGCTAGACGATGCGAAGAGTGCTATCACACTAGGCAAGAAAGACATTGCGGATATGAATGTGCGAGACGTACAAGAAGTAGTAGCCATACAAGCAGGTGTTTCTAAATCTCCAGATGGCATACAAATACGGGGTGCTCGTGTATACGAAACGTCCTTCAATGTAGATAATATAAGTGCTCAAGACCCCCTAGCAGGTACAGGTTTTGGTGTTCAAGTAGCCAGCGGAAGTATAGGTGAGCTGGAGCTAATAACCGGTGGAGCAGGTGCGGAGCATGATGGAGGAACAGCTGGTGTTATTAGTACGACCATAAAAGAAG
>CAJXIQ010000090.1 GCA_913054375.1 uncultured Bacteroidota bacterium | reverse complement strand
TATTGACCCCAACACTGGTAAAGCGAAATCTTCTACCAACAAAGGCAAGAAGAAAAAATAACATCTTCTTTCGCTGAATTTAGATTACCGTGTGGCTGCCTTACGGAGAGTCAACAGTAGTACTTCAGAATGAGTTTGATAGGCGTTAGAAGCCTAGTTTAGAGTCCTGCTAGTAGAAATTCAATTTCTCTTCTGGGCAGGTTATAACGTTCAGCAATAATGGTATTGGTTAATTTACCTTTATACATATAAGTTCCTTCGCGAATACCTTTGTGTTTTCTCAAACACTCTTCGATACCACCGTCATTCGATATACCTTGAAGCAGTGGAGTAAAAATATTGCTCAGGGCATAGCTGGCAGTACGGCTAAATCGGGAGGCAATATTGGGTACACAGTAGTGCAAAACTCCGTGCTTTTCATACACGGGCATTTTGTGGTTGGTAGCTTCAGAGGTTTCAAAACAGCCACCCTGATCAATACTTACGTCAACTACAATAGATTTTGGGCGCATATTAACGACCATTTCCTCTGTGACAACACATGGACTAAGTCCTATTGGACTTCTCAGAGCACCTATTGCTAAGTCGCATTCTGCAAGGGCTTTTGCCAAAATTTTGGGTATCAACGTTGAGCTGTGTATTCTACAACCCAAGCTTTTCTCTAGTCGACGTATCTTCTCAATACTGTTATCAAATACTTTTACGCTGGCTCCTAAACCAAGGGCAGCTCGAGCAGCATATTCACCAACACCACCGGCCCCAATGATAACTACTTGTGTAGGTTGTATACCTGGTATACCTCCGAAAAGTTCTCCTTTGCCAGAGTTGTAGTTACTTAAATACTCAGCAGCAATCATAACACTTGCACGTCCTGCAATTTCACTCATGCTGCGTATTACGGGGAGTGAACCTTCATCATCTCTCAAGAATTCATACCCAATAGCCGTAATGTTTTTGGAAAGCAGCTTTTTTATAATAATGTCTTTTGTACGTACCATTTGTAGCGCACTTATCAGTATTTGACCGTCCTTCATCAAATCTATTTCCTCCTCCGTTGGCGGAGCTACTTTGAGTATCAAGTCGCATTTATAGACTTCCTCAGGGGTTTGAGCAATGATCCCACCAACAGAGCTGTAATCTAAGTCTGGAAAATTTGCCTTATCACCACAATTGGATTCAATGAATACCTCGTGACCTTGCTGTATCAGTAGCTGAACAGCCATTGGCGAAAGAGGCACTCTGTGCTCTTGAAATATCGTTTCTTTTGGGATACCGATGCTTAGCGAATCTTGCTTCTTCTTTAGTGCTAGAAGTTTTTCTTGAGGCTGCAAACTAGCTTCTCTAGCTAAATCGCCAAATGATGGATTTGAGACGTTTCCCATAAAAGTAATTGGTATTGCAATATACGCTATATTTTATATAATATTGAACACTATAAAGAGATGTGTGTAATACCTATTAACAATAAACAGGACAACTCTGTATCTTTGAAAACAATGAAAAAACATACAATCAGTTTGCTTTTATTGATAGCTCCAATAACTTTATTGGCATCTGTGAGGGACTCTTTATCCAGAGCAGACGCACCTTTAGTAAATGTGCTTAATGATTCGAATGGTGCTGCAGGTCCTTTCGTTATAGATACGGTTGTAAGTGTAGATACCGCATTGCAGATTGGCGAAATAGGGCCCCTAGAGAACTATGCTGTTTGTGTTTCGCACGAGCTTGTACACTTTGAGTTAAATAAACTACCGGTAACTGAGGAGATGTTCACGTACCACACAAGCACACGCAATTTTGAGGTGCCAATGGAGTACAATACTCTTGTAAAGACACAGATAGATTATTTTGGCACCCGATGGCAGCCTAAACTGAAAGAAATGCTATCTAAATCTAAATATTTCTTCCCATTGTATGAGCAGATACTTTCCGAGAATGATATGCCTTTGGAAATAAAATATTTGAGCATAATAGAATCTGGATTAAACCCTTTTGCTGGCTCTAGAGTGGGTGCAGTAGGTGCGTGGCAATTTATGCCAGCAACTGGTAAAATGTTTGATTTAGAAATCAGCAGCATAGTAGATGAGCGAAGATCATTAGAAAAGAGCACACGAGCTGCGTGTAAATATTTGAAGCAGATGCATAGCCAATATGGTGATTGGTTGGTAGCATTGGCATCGTACAATTGTGGGCCAGGCAATGTACGTAAGGCAATGAGACGCAGTGGAAGAAAAGACTTTTGGGGCATGTACAGCTACTTGCCTCGTGAAACCCAAAACTATGTCCCAAAATTCATAGCTATGACCTATATGATGAATTTTCACGATGCATTCGGTATTACTCCGGCGCCAATAGCAGACTCGTTATATAGAATGGAGCAAGTTTTTTGTGAAGAGGATCTGGATTTTGAAACCATAGCGGCAAAAATTGGTGTGAACAAAGAGCGGTTGTTAAAATGTAACCCAGAGATGAAGACTACTGAAATTCCTTTTGATGGAAAAGGGTACGTACTATTTGTGCCAGAGGGTACATCACATTTATTCTACGAGCACCAACAAGACATCCAAAGTATTTCTGTGATACGCAAAGAAGAAAAACGAATAGCTGAGGCAAATCGACCCAAAATCGTCTATCACTACGTGCGCAGTGGGGAGTCTCTCATACTCATTGCTAGAAGGCATGGTGTTACCGTTAGTCAGCTCAAATACTGGAATGGTATAAGAGGAAGCACCATTTATGCAAAACAGCGTTTAAAGATTAACCGAGGTTAGAATCAGAAGAGTGAAGTTCATTTTTACATCCGTCTTTATTGCTACCGTATTTTCTGCGTGCACCACTACACCAGAAGAGAAGAAGGCACTCTTGCCAGAGTGTAGCGGTAGTCTTGCAGAAATAGTAGTATTATCTGATAAGGCAACACTCGATAGTGCATTTAGGCGTGAGGTAGAAGCGGTGTTTAGTGCATCGTTAGCTGGCCAACCTGCCGCCGGAGAGAAGGTATTTGACATCTTATTTGCAGACGAAGACTTTTTTAGCGGTTATTTTGAGAAGCATCAAAATATTTTTATTCTGCTCAGTGCAAGTAATGCAGAAAATTTGAAAGCAGTACTGCCTGCTAAATTTGTAGATGGATTGCTCAAAGTTATGGTGGATAAACCAGGCATTTTAGGAGTAAAGCAAACAACGGTGTTCGCTCAAAACCAAAATATCTTTATCGTACTGGCAGAGGATAAAGCGAGTCTCTTGAACAAGCTTAAAAATAAGAAAGATGACTTATTGAAGATTGCCAAAGAGCATGAGAATACATCGGGGAAAAAGAAACTACTGGGCAATATCAAAGCAAATGATGATGTCTTTTATCAGAAAAGTCTAACCGACAGAGGTTTTGGTGTACGTATACCCAAAACATATCGTGTGGCAAAAGATTTAGCTGATTTTGTGTGGATACGTAAAGAGATTACCAACGAGGAGAAAGAGATGAGTATCCTTTTGTTCGAAGCTCCGTACACGTCATTAAATGATTTAAGTACCGAAAATTTGATTGCCATTCGGAATGGTTTTACAAAAAAGTATATACCGGGTGCTATAGACAGCAGCTACATGAAGTACTCCAGCGGTTTAGATCCTGTCCGTACAGATCAAAACTTTAAAGACAAGTATGGCATAGAAATACGCGGATGGTGGGATGTGCAAGGTGATTTTATGGGAGGACCTTCCTATATACGTGCTGTTGTAGATGAGGCAAATGGTAGAATTGTATTTGCTGAAGGGTTCTTGTTTTATCCCAATGAGAAAAAAGCCAAGTCAATGAGAGAATTAGAAATCTTGGTCAACACACTATCTATAAAATGATAAATGTAGAAATATGGGCCTCAGGTGGAGGGACTAATGCAGATGCTATTGTGTCTTACTTCGCAGAACATTCGAGTATTAGGGTTAGTTGTATAGGATGCAATAGGAGAGAAGCGGGTGCTTTTGCCGTAGCACAAAAACATGCTTTACCGACTACGTATTGGGATAAAGACGCTTGGAACACCGAAGAGATACGTAAGCAACTAAAACTACGTAAGATTGACTTCATTGTACTTGCAGGGTTTTTAAAACTTGTGCCCGCGGAGATTACCCGGGAATACCGTGGCAAAATTATCAATATACACCCTAGTTTACTGCCTGCGTATGGAGGTAAAGATATGTATGGAGAATATGTTCATGCTGCGGTGCTTGCGGCTAGAGAAGAGAATACAGGAATAACCATACACGAGGTGAACGAGGAATTTGATAAAGGAAAATTGCTTGCGCAGTACACTACTGCTCTTAGTCCAGATACAGAGACTATTGGTTCTATAAAACAAAAGATACAAGGACTAGAGCACACCCATTTCGCTCCTACAATAGAAGCTTGGATTGGGGCTAAAACGTAAGAATAGTAAACTCAGTTCTTCTATTTGTTGCTTTCCCTTCCTCTGAATCATTACTTGCTATAGGTCTGATGTCGCCATATCCTTTATAGGTGAGTCTATCTTCGGCTATTCCGTTTTGTATGAGGTAATTTGCCACAGACTTTGCCCTGTTTTCTGACAAGGTTAAATTGTAGGTGGAACTACCCATATCATCGGTATGCCCTGCTATTTCTATTCTTATGGCTTGATTGTCTTGCAGAAAGACACGTAGTTTTTCCAGCTCAGTTTTACTCTCTTCTTTTAGTTCAAACTTATCCGTATCAAAAAATATGTTGTTGAGCACTACGCTTTTGCCTACCTCTACTTTTTGTAAGTCTATGATTATTTCAAACGGCTCATCTACTGGTACGTTAGGCATATCAAAATACTCGGAGTGAAATAGATAGTCATCTTTGTCTATGGTGAGCGCATAACGTATATCCGTTTTTAGGGATACGATAAACAGACCTGTATTGCTGTTGGTATACGACGTAGTGTTAGGGCTATTGTCTAGGGGAGTCAAAATTACGCTTGTTTGTAGTGGCTTTTTGGTTTTGGCATCCCGAACCAGACCTCTCACATAGCTCACTTTTTCTGCCTGCAATTCTTGTGGCAACTCGAATTGATAGATATCTAATCCACCTTTACCATCGGGCATTTTATCACTACTGTAATATGCTGTACTACCATTTCTATTGACAATCATATTCCAATCATACCCCGTTGTGTTAATAGGATAGCCTAAATTTTTAGGGGTTTTCCAAGAACCATCGGGTTTTAATGATGCAACAAATAGATCGCTTTTGCCCATGCCTGGATGTCCTTCTGAACTAAAATATAACGTAGAATTATCTGAGTGAATAAACGGAAATTGCTCGTCCTTTGACGTATTGATAGTGGGACCAAGGTTTGTCGGCTTAGACCATCCTTCATCTCCAAAATTTGATTTCCATAGATCTATACCACCATAACCACCGGGTCTGTCACTGGCAAAATAAAGCACACGTCCATTACTAGCAATACTTGGTTGAGACTCCCAGTGCTTTGTATTTATGGGCTCCTGTAAGTTTAAGGGTTCGCTCCATTTTCCTTCTCGGTCTATGGTAAGCCAAATATCACATTGGCCTTTTCCTCCACGTCTACTGCACGCGGTAAAAAATATATAGTGACCATCTGCAGAAACGCTAAAGGCTCCTTCATTTTCAGTAGTATTTATTGGAGGACCAAGATTTTTTATTTTTTCCCATTCAGCCCCTTGTTTTGTGGCAAAATAAATATCTTCATTGGGTCTACTGTTGCTTAAGTTTCCATTGCGTCGAGTAATGTATAGTGTTTGTTCATCTATCGAGAATGCCGGGCTATACTCTTGTTCTTTGGTATTGATACTGGATCCCATATTTACGGGTGTTATATCTATGGGGTTCCGCATTGCTTCTTTAGCAAATGAGATATTCATCATTCGTTGCTTAGCAGCTTTAACGTAACGGTCGCTGTTCCTATTTATCTTAAGAAACTCTTCATAGTAGTGTTCTGAAGAATCGAGTTCTTGCCGGTTAAAATAAATGTCGCCCAGTTCATACAGTGCGAAATAGTGATCTTGCTTGAGGGAAAGTAGCTTCTTGTATGTTGTGATCGCTTTGTCCAATTTATTTCGTTTTTGATAGGTATTGGCTAAGGCATCGTAGGCATCAATATAGTTTGGTTCCTTCTTTATTGCTTGATTAAAGTATTCTATAGCCTTATCGTACTCGCCATATCCCTGCTGCTTCAATCCTTCATTAAAAAGGCTCATGGCTTTTTTAGATGGCATAGATTGTCCGTTAGCTTGTTGCGCAGTCCCGCATCCAGTGGCAATGAAAAAGAGAAGTGTTAGTGCTCCAAGTTTTTGTCTAATTCCGTTCATATTCCAATATTTTTATATCAATTAGCTTGCCATTTTCTATAGCAAAAGTCATCATTGTTCGTTTACTATGAAATCCATGCATTCCAATAGCTCCCGGATTAAAATGCACAAGTCCCAAATGCTTGTCTTTCATTACCTTGCAAATATGGGAGTGTCCGCAGATAAATAAGTCTGGTTTAAGTTCATTCAATCGCTCTTTTACTCCCTTGGCATACTTGCCGGGGAATCCGCCTATGTGTATCATATATACCGATACTCCTTCTACTACAAAGGATAACTCTTTTGGATATACGGTTCGTATATCTCCAGCATCTATATTGCCATACACACCACGGACGGGCTTATGCTCTGTGAGTGCATCACTTACTTCTAATGTACCCCAATCTCCGGCGTGCCATACCTCATCACAATTGGCAATATGCTTTTTAGCTTCTGGGCTTATGAAGCTATGAGTATCCGATATGAGTAAAATCCTTTTGATGCGGTAAAAATAAGAGGGAATATGAAAAGAGTACCGCACTTTGTAAAGAGAATATCCGACATTTGAAACAATGTCTATCAATTTAATACTTCTGGTAAGTATCGGTATAGTGAGCTACGTATGTTTTTCGAACAGAGAATACTACAATAGGCTACTTTTTAGTCCCTATATCGTTATACGCCAAAAGCAATGGTATCGATTTTTATCGGCAGCTTGGGTACATGCGGATTTTATGCATTTGGCATTCAATTTATATGTGCTTTATGGTTTTGGTAATTTTTTAGAGCGTGTTTTTGTGCAGTGGTTTGGTACCGTTGGTCTTGGGTATTATGCATTCTTGTTTTTGGGTTCTGTCGTCATAGCAGGAATACCAAGTTATATAAAACACAAAGATAATCCGTCGTATGCAGCTATAGGAGCATCTGGTGGTGTGAGTGGTGTGTTATTTGCTAATATCATCTTACAACCGTTTAACAACTTGTATCTCTTTGGCGCGGTGCCTATTCCAGGTATAGTGTTTGGTATAGCCTACTTGGTATACTCCAACTATATGGGCAAAAAAGGAACAGATAACATTGGGCACGATGCGCATATTTGGGGAGCTGTAGGAGGTATGGTTATTTTGGTTTTAGTTAAACCTGCCGTTTTTACGAGCTTTATTCAGCAAATTATAGACTTGCTTCCTTCGTAAAATCGGAGGGACAAGTTAACTACAAAAAGAGCCCTTTGACAGTATCAAAGGGCTCTTTTTTTTACGTCTAGACGTGTTTGTGATTAGAAGGGAAGATCATCTCCTTCGTCGCTACTAAAATTTAC
>CAJXIQ010000089.1 GCA_913054375.1 uncultured Bacteroidota bacterium | reverse complement strand
ATGGGCGGAGATTTATCCACAGTAAGAACCTATATTAACGACTTTGTAAAAACACAGCTTGATAATTACCTCCATAAAAATGTAGAGGTTGCCGAGAAACTTCAAAAGAAAATAATTCAAGCAGAAAAAGAACGAAAAGAACTTTCAGGAATTCGGAAACTTGCAAGAGATAGAGCCAAGAAATCAAGTTTACATAATAAGAAATTGCGAGACTGTAGAATCCATTTAGGCGATATAAAGAAACAAAATTATTTAGAATCAACTCTGTTTATTACCGAGGGAGATTCTGCTTCAGGTTCTATTACCAAATCGAGAAATGTAAATACCCAAGCCGTTTTTAGTTTAAAAGGGAAACCCTTAAACTCTTATGGACTGAGTAAAAAAATTGTGTACGAGAATGAAGAGTTTAACCTCCTGCAACATGCACTAAAAATAGAAGAAAGTATCGATGACCTACGTTACAATAAAGTAGTCATAGCAACAGATGCCGATGTAGACGGCATGCACATTCGCCTGCTTATACTCACCTTCTTCCTACAATTTTTCCCAGACTTGGTACGTAAAGGACATGTCTATATCCTAGAGACGCCACTTTTTCGTGTACGAAACAAAAAAACTACGCACTACTGCTACACAGACCAAGAGCGTTTTGATGCTATAAATGAATTGGGAAAAAGTGCAGAGATTACCCGATTCAAGGGACTAGGGGAGATTTCTCCCGATGAGTTTGGTGCATTTATAGGTGAAGATATTCGCTTAGAACCTGTGCTGCTCACGGAGGATTCTAATATCAACAAAATATTAGAGTACTACATGGGTAAAAACACTCAAGAACGTCAAAAATTCATCATCTCCAATTTGAGACTGGAAATAGACGAGGCAGGTCAAGAGGAAGAAGTTTTGATACAGTCTAAAGAATCCAAAGAAACAGAAGCTGCTTAAGAAATGGACGAAAACGAAGAGTTAGAAGATAGTTTGGAGCAAAATCCAGAAGAAAAGGTCACCAAAATAGACTTGGATGATGGACAACGTGCTGTAAAAGGCATGTACGAAGACTGGTTCTTAGATTATGCCAGTTATGTAATTCTAGAGCGTGCAGTACCCCATATAAATGACGGACTCAAGCCTGTACAACGTAGATTTCTCCATGCAATGAAGGAACTAGATGATGGCAGATACAATAAGGTAGCCAATGTAATAGGTAGTACGATGCAGTATCACCCACACGGAGATGCTGCTATAGGAGGAGCTATCATCAATATGGGGCAAAAAGATTTGCTCATAGACTGCCAGGGAAACTGGGGAGATGTGCGCACAGGAGATAGTGCTGCTGCTCCACGATACATAGAGGCCAGACTAAACAAGTTTGCCTTGGAAATAGCTTTCAACAAGCAAACTACAGAGTGGCAAAAGAGTTACGATGGTCGCAAAAATGAACCCATAACACTTCCCGTAAAATTCCCTCTTCTACTTGCTCAAGGTGTTGAAGGTATTGCCGTTGGTCTTAGCACCAAAATAATGCCCCACAATTTTATTGAGTTGGTAAAAGGTAGCATCAAGATACTAGAAGGAAAAACGCCAACCATATATCCTGATTTTCAAACTGGAGGACAAGTAGATGTATCTGACTACCAGGAAGGAAGGCGTGGAGGTAGAATAAAAGTACGCGCCACCATAGTCGAAAAAGATAAGAATACCCTTGCCATTACAGACGTACCGTATGGTACAACTACAGGTTCGCTTATAGACAGCATACTTAAAGCCAACGATAAAGGCAAAATAAAGATAAAGAAGGTAGTAGATAATACGGCTAAGGATGTAGAAGTAGAGATTCAGTTGCCCAACAATATCTCTACAGATAAGACTATTGATGCCTTGTATGCATTTACGAACTGTGAAAGTTCTATCTCCCCCAACGCCTGTGTAATTGTTGATGATAAGCCACTGTTCTTGGGTGTTTCTGATATTCTTAAAATCAATACAGAGAATACAGTAGATCTGCTAAAAGCAGAACTGGAAATAAAACGGAATGAATTAGAAGAAAAGTGGCATTTCAGTTCATTGGAGAAAATATTCATTGAAGAACGTATCTACAGAGATATAGAGGAGTGTGAGACGTGGGAAGCTGTGCTAAAGGCTATTGAAAATGGGCTAAAACCACATATCAAACACCTCAGACGAAAGGTTACTGAGGAAGATATTGTGCGTCTTACTGAAATCAAGATTAAACGTATATCAAAGTTTGATGGTTTCAAAGCGGATGAACTACTGCGAGCAATAGAGGATGCACTAACAGAGGTAAACCATCACTTAGAGAACCTAGTACCATTTGCCATTGCTTATTACCGAAATTTGCTTGACAAGTTTGGTAAAGGAAAAGAACGAAAAACAGAGATCCGTAGTTTTGAAGAAATCAATACTAAAGTAGTTGCCGTAGCCAATGAAAAGTTATACGCAAACTTAGCTGAAGGTTTCGTAGGTACAGGCATAAAGAAAGAAGAATACATCTGTGATTGTTCTGATATTGACGACGTTATCGTATTCCGTAAAGATGGCACCTATTCTGTGAGCAGAGTTTCTGCAAAAGCATTCTTTGGAAAAAATATTATACATGTTGCGGTCTTCCGTAAAAACGACGAACGGCTTACGTATAATGCCGTATATACCGACGGAACTTCTAAGAAAACGATGGCCAAACGTTTTAATGTAACCAGTATAACCCGAGATAAGGAATATAATGTAACAAAAGGAACAGACGGAAGTAAGCTCCAGTACTTTAGTGTAAATAAAAATGGAGAAGCAGAGATCGTAAACATATACCTCCATAGTGCAGCAAAAGCACGGAACCGACTATTTGACTATGATTTCTCAGACTTAGCCATAAAAGGACGAGCAAGTCAAGGGAACATGGTAACTAAACAGCCCGTTCGGAAGGTCGATCTTAAAGAAAAAGGGGTGTCTACCATTGGCGGAAGAGACATTTGGTACGAGCCAGGAATAGGCAGACTAAACGTACACGAACGAGGAAAGTACCTCGGCAGTTTCCAAACAGACGATTTAATATTAGTGCTATTTGAAACCGGTGAGTATGAACTAACTAGTCACGAGCTCACCAATCACTATGCAAATAAGGAGATTAAAATCATAGAAAAATTTGATCCAGAAAAGATAGTATCTGTGCTTCACTACGATGGCAATGGAAAAAACTACTGCGTAAAACGTTTCAACATCGAAACAGCATCTACGGATAAGAAGTTCTCTTTCATAACTGAAGGTTGGGGAAGCAAAATGGTATTGGTAGCAACACACGCCACACCTATCATTGAGCTTACGACCAAGTCTAAGTCTGGTGAAAAAAAGACTGAAAAAGTCAATCTGGAGGACTTCATAGACGTTAAAGGCTGGAAGAGTATTGGAAATAAGCTGTGTGGCAAAGAATTTGTCAAGGCAAAACTCTTGCCACCACCGCCACCAAAAGATGATGACGGTGAAACTGGTCCGCCAGAAAGTGGAGATGATATCACACCCGGAATTGAAAGCACTCCTAATGTTGATACCGAGGGAATAGAAAATGCTAAGAAAGAAGCTGATATACCCGCTCCAAATAGAAAACCAATAGCCAAAAAGGCAATTGTCAAAAAAGAAAAAAAGCCTGAACCAGCATTGAAAGAGATCCCTGATGAAGTGCTACCAGAGCTCCCCTCGAAAGAAAAAAAAGATGAAGGCAAGAATACTTTCACAAGCGGTGACCAAATAAGTTTATTATGAGCCAGAAACAAACATCCTACATCATTTTTAGATCTATGATTATTGTACACTTAATACTGTGTTTGGGTATCGCAGTATCTACGGGTGTTCTATACACTCTATCCATACAAAGTGGCAAGCATTTAGAACCCTCGGATGCATTTAAAATCCTAGAATTGCTACTCCCTATTTTCGGAATTGGATCTTTTTTTGGGGCTCGATTGGTGATCAATAGGCGTTTTAAGAGTATTCCACAAAATTCACCTCTAAACGAGAAACTAGAAGGCTACAGAGCAAGTATGATTATACTTTGGGCGATGTTAGCAGGTACTGCCCTTTTTGGTGCCATAGGATTCTTCATATCGGGCAGACAGAATCTACTGCTTTACGGTCTTATGGCTGCAGTGTTTGTACTGTATTTCCGGCCGCTTAAGACTAAAATAGCCCAAGATCTAAACCTAGAACCCGACGAAGTAGAAGAATTAAACCAGCAATGAAAAATTATTCCTCGTTTCAAAAGAAAGCTACTTCTTTATCCATGAAATTATTTTTGTTTCGGCAGTTGCCACTTGCATTTATAGCAGGTGTAAGAATAAAAACATTTGATAAAGAAGGAATTACAACAAATTTACGTTTTCGTTGGATCAATCAGAATCCTTTTAAGTCGATGTATTTTGCGGCTATGCATATGGCAGCAGAATTGGCTACAGGTTTACTCCTTTTTCAATACATGAATAAGAAAAACCGCTTTTCCATGTTGCTTATTGATACGCAGGCAAGTTTTACGCAAAAGGCAATTGGCAATATATCTTTTCAATGCACAGAAGGTAAAAATGCAGAAGCATTTGTTCAAAGAATACTCGCATCTGAAGAAGGCGATACTATTGATCTACCTGTAACAGCATTTAACGAAAAAAATGAAGAAATTGCGACCTTCAAATACACGTGGTCATGTAAACAAAAGCGAAGGCCATAAGCACCTCAACCACTACCCATTGGAGCAACTAGACTATTGCAAAAAAGCGTAATATGCTCATCTGTACTTCATATGCACAAAGTACAATGAAATACATTTTTTGCAAACATTAGCCTTATCTAAACGTTTAAATTACTGTACGAACTTGCATGTGTTTAACTATATGCGTGCCGTTTGTTTCAACTTGGGTACAACTAACGTGGTATTCCTAGATCCTCGATTTACCTTTGCAATCCTTAAAAAATAAAAACCAATGAGCGAAAAACCGGTAAACCCCTATTTATTTTTAGGTATTCTTGCTCTCATATGGGGTAGTTCTTTTATCCTTATGAAAGAAGGACTGAAGATATATACTAGCTATCAAGTTGCAGCTATGCGTATTGCTTTCGCAGGTATTGCTCTACTCCCATTTGTTAGTTGGAAAAAATTAGAAATTAAAGCAGGAGATTTCAAATACTTTATAATTAGTGGATTTTTGGGTAGTGCTATCCCTGCATTTTTATTCACCGCAGCTCAGACCAAGATATCCAGTTCTCTTGCTGGAGCAATAAACGGTCTTACACCCCTATTTGCATTGCTCGTTGGCATATTATTTTTAGGCTTAAAGTTCAATAAATTCAAAATGTATGGTGTCATTTTCGGACTACTTGGAGCTTTTTTTCTAATTGTAAGTAAAGAACTAGACTTTGATATTCGCTATGCTCTGTTGGCTGTAGGAGCCGCATTATGCTACGGAATCAATGTCAATATCATAAAACAAAAGCTAGACAACTACCCTCCTCTTCTTGTTGCCGCTTTCCCTCTTGCTATGATATCAGTATTTGGTGTAGGTCTGCTTATTTACCTCGGTTTTGAGTTTGATACAGGAAACACACAACACCTCAAGTCTGTAGCTGCCATCGCTCTACTGGCTATTCTTGGAACGTCACTTAGTCTTGTGATGTTCAATAGGCTTATACAACAAACCAATACCTTATTTGCTACTTCTGTCACCTACCTCATTCCGATAGTAGCATTGTTTTGGGGTTTTTTAGCAAATGAACGCATAACGCCAAGTCAAATTGGTGGATTACTCTGTATTTTGGTTGCTATTTGGCTAATAAGAAAAGATCGCTAATCAATAATAATGGACAAATAATAACGTAAATTCTAGTATGAAATTAGAACAAGATATAACACAACTAAATCGTTATACCTACCCGGAATATCGGGAGATGATAAATAATCTTTTGTTAGAAGACAAAACTACTGGAGATAATCATAGTGAAGCTATGCTTGGCCATACAACCATGAATGTAGCCCGAATGAATAGGCTCGATAAGAGAGCCATCATAAACGAGGATCTTGCAGATAAAATAAAGGCATTACCCGCACAACGATGGCTCGTATTGTCTGAAGCGTGGTGTGGTGACGCAGCCCAAAACTTGCCTTGGATAAATAAGATGGCCGAGCTTAACGAGGATATCGAGTTAATCATAGTCCTTAGGGATGAACATAGTGAGATCATGGATCAGTTTCTTACTAACGGAGGCAGAAGTATTCCAAAACTAATTATCCTATCTCACGGCAATGATGTATACCACACATGGGGTCCACGACCGCAGTATATACAGGAAAAACATACACACATGAAAAGTGAAGGAAATGACTATGCAGCAATCTCCAAGGCCATTCATGCGCTATACGCCAAGAACAAAGGGGAGGCTTTACAGCAAGATTTTTTTGACCTACTGAAGTAGTACCATTCCAGTTACCCACAAAAAAGCTCAAAATAATCACCTGAGTATTGATAAGTTTTGAATATAAAATTTGCCATTACTCCTTCTTTTGGATTTTCTTTGAAGTTATTATAAATCAGCTATCTGAAATGAAATTCATTGTAAATACAAATCAACTGCTTAATAAGCTACAGAGCATAAGCGGTACTATTGTCTCAAAACCAGTAATTCCTATACTTGACCATTTCTTGTTTGATATACAAGGAAGTAAATTGACTATAACAGGTACCGATTTGGAGACTTCTATGAGCACCTCATTGGATGTACAATCAGACGAAGATGTCCGTATTGCTGTACCATCTAAAATGTGTATGGATACGCTCAAAGCGCTGCCCAACCAACCCGTTACATTTACCATTGCAGCGGAGAACAACTCAATAGAGTTAAAATCAGAGTTTGGTAGGTACAAACTCATAGGGCAAAATGCTGATGATTTTCCCAAAGTACCCGAGACGGCATCCGAAAACAGCTTTACTATGGAGGCCGGTGTCTTGAGTAGTAGTATTGCTCAAACCATATTTGCTTCAGGAAACGATGAATTAAGATTAAGCCTAACGGGTGTTTTTGTTCAATTGCATGCAGATAACGCAGTATTTGTAGCCACAGATGCAAATAGACTTGTAAAGGTAGAACGAAATGATGTTAAACCTGGTGTAGAAACTAACTTCATCCTACCAAAGAAAGCATTGAATCTATTGAAGGCTAACTTGCCACAAGACGATACAGCAACAAAAGTAGATTTCAATGAAAGTAACGCTTTCTTTTCTTTTGGAGACGTAAGCCTGATATGTAGGTTAATAGATGAACGCTATCCAGATTATAAAGCTGTAATTCCGACAGAGAACCCAAACAAGCTGACACTTAATCGTCAGGATTTCTTGAATTCGGTAAAACGTATCAGTATATTCGGAAATAAGACTACAAATCAAATTAATGTAAAGATAACAGGTAGTGAACTTACCATATATGCGGAAGATCTAGACCTAAGCAACGAGGCGGTAGAGCGTTTAGGTTGCGACTATGCTGGAGAAGATATGGAGATAGGTTTTAATTCTAAACTTCTAATTGAAATGCTTCAAAATATGAGTACACCAGAAATAATCATGGAATTATCTACCCCTAGCAGAGCGGGTATTATACTTCCAAGCAACAATAGCAATGACGAAGATCTCCTAATGCTCATCATGCCAATGATGATCGCTAGCAGTTCGTAAAAGAATAGTGTGGCGTCATTTAACTGTCACATTATTCGTAGCTATTTGTATTGTCTCACAAATCAAGAGTATATTTGTTTTGACTTATACAGTCGAAAGCCAA
>CAJXIQ010000088.1 GCA_913054375.1 uncultured Bacteroidota bacterium | reverse complement strand
CCTGTGGTTGTTGTTCTGGTATTTTCCAGTAGGCATCTGGTGCATCATCATCGTCGTCATCTTCTTGCTCTTCTTCAAAAAAATGCGCTTGCTGTGGTCCATTCTTGCGGTATAAAAAGCCGAAGACCAATCCAGAAATTGCTCCAGATAGGTGACCTTCCCACGAGATGTTTTTCCCCACGATACGCCCATACTCGGGGAATATGCCGTAGATAAGACTTCCGTATAAAAAGATAAGTAAGAATGCAGCTCCGAGCATTTCTTTGTTCCAGCTGATAATAGCGTGTGTTACCAAAAAAAAAATAAATGCGTACACCAATCCACTGGCACCTATGTGGTTACTACCTTGCTCACCTATGGCTAATAGAATAATGCCTGTAAGGAGCGTATTGAGTACAAGTATGGATACGCGTTCTTTATCAAAATAGATGAAGATAAAACCCATAGATAGTAGCAAAGGAATGCTATTGCTAAAGAGATGGTCAAAATCTCCGTGAAGGAAAGGCATTGTAAATATTCCCCATAATCCACGCCATTCTTGTGGACGCATACCGTAGTGATTCAAGTCCAGTCCATACCGTAGATTGATAAAAAAAACAACCCATATGGATACCACTATTACAAGTGGCCAAACTATAGAGTCTATCAATCGAACAAGGAAACGGAGCATCTTTGTTTAAGGTGTTTCAAAATACGTTCCGAATAGTATTAACTGACAGAAGGGCGTGTTCCCTTGGCAAACTCTCCATAAACCAGTAAGAGCATTCGGTATATGAGATAGCTCTATCAAATTGCTCTGTTTTTCGAGGAACTATATACTTCACTAATTACTATGGACGTTTTGCTGTCAACTTTAACTAATAGGAATAACTAGATGAACTTCCCCAAAACTATCTCATCCATATTTGCTACTTTACTTTTTGTACTCTTGTTTTTTGAGAAATCTTTGGGTCTCAACGTTGCTATTTACGGAGTAGTCGTAACTCTTCTGCTAGTAGTGCTCAAAACTGCCCTTTTTCAAGCATTACTTCCGAAGGTCGTGGGAATTGGTTTTCTAGCCACGTCTATTGTGTATTATTTATTTGCTAGTCCATTTACCCTATTTGTACATATTCTTTCTTTTTTACTATTGGTAGGATTACACTCTCAGCCGCTTATTCGCAACTTATTATATGCGTTTGTAAATGCGTTTGCAAACTATAGAGCTGCAGTTGCAGATTTTTTAAATTCGTTTCGTCGTAGAGAGAAACATACGCTTAACTTCAGCCTAAGTAAAGTTGCTCGAATTGTTTTCTTACCACTTTTCGTTATTTTGCTATTCTTAGCACTATACAGTATGGGGAGTAATTTCTTCTCTAATGCGGTGGGTAGTATGGGAAAGATCATAGGTAGTTTCTTGTCTAAAATCCTAAACTGTGTCAATATAGAAGCAGTGTTTGTAGCATTACTGGGTCTCGTGTTTGGAGTGATTCATAGCCTGAAGTACCATACTACCTCTTTGAGTAAGAGAGATGCCGCTCGGAGTGATTTTCTATCTCGTGTGAGACGCAAGACATTATACAGATTTAGGAATATGGATCTTGCTACGGAATATAAGTCTAGTGTATTCTTGCTGGTATCACTCAATGGTATGCTAGCTATTTTACTCTATTTAGAGATTGCCCATATTTGGGTAGGTTTTGAATGGGGCGGTGAGTTGCTCAAAGAGCTGGTGCACGAAGGAACCTATGTGCTACTTATTGCCATTCTCGTATCCATGGGTACTACACTCTATCTCTTTCGTAAGAATCTTAATTTTTATGCGAAGAATAAGGCATTGAAAGTATTGGCCTACATATGGTTAGGACTCAATGCACTGTTGGTAGTTTCTGTAGGGGTACGTACTTTCTATTACATACAATTCTTTGGGTTGGCATACAAACGTATAGGTGTGCTATTCTTTTTGGTAGCTTGTTTAGTAGGTTTGGGTACACTTTTATACAAAGTAGCGAAGACAAAAAGTATATACTACGTAGTGCGTGTGAACGCACTTGTAGTGTATTTTATTCTATTGGCTATTTGTATGGTAAACTGGGATGGTATTATTGCACGGTACAATTTCCGTAACTACAAGTCTTCTTTTATCCATCTGCCTTTTATGAGCAACCTTAGCGATAAGACATTGCCATACTTACGGCTTACAGAGGAGCAAATGTTGACTATAGAAGGTAAACAGGTAGAAGAGATTCCTTTTGCGAAGAGAGGCTATTTTAAAGATATAGATTACCAGAATAAGATAGCCGTGCGTATCCGAAAATTTAAGAAAAAGCAAAAAGAGAGGCATTGGCTGGAGAGCGTTTGGGCTGAGGATAAAGCTTATCAGAGCTTGGAGTAGTTTTTATCTATTATGCTAACTCAAAATATCCTAAACTTGCAGCCAAATTAAGAAACAATGGCATTACAGTGTGGAATAGTGGGGTTACCCAACGTCGGAAAATCAACTCTCTTTAATTGTCTAAGCAACGCAAAGGCAGAAAGTGCAAACTACCCGTTTTGCACGATAGAGCCCAATGTAGGTACTATAACAGTGCCTGATGAGCGATTGAATAAAATTTCGGACCTGGTGAATCCGCAAAAAATACTACCTACTACGGTAGAGATAGTAGATATAGCAGGTCTTGTAAAAGGAGCGAGTAAAGGTGAAGGACTAGGCAATCAATTCCTTGGAAATATCAGGAACACAAACGCCATTTTGCATGTAGTACGTTGTTTTGATGATGATAACATAACACACGTAGACGAATCTATTGATCCTGTAAGAGACAAGGAAATTATCGATACAGAATTGCAATTAAAGGATCTAGAAGCGATCGATGGCAAGATCCTAAAAGTCAAAAAATTGGCCGATTCAGGCAACAAGGAGGCAAAGGCAATATATGATGTAGCTTCCAAGATCAAAGAGACATTGGAACAAGGGAAGTCTGCTCGTACTATCGAGATGGATGAAACCAAATGGGAATTGGTAAAGGAGCTAAATCTGCTTACAGCAAAACCCGTATTATATATCTGTAACGTAGACGATGCCAGTGTGGTAGACGGTAATCATCATACCCAAGCGTTTGAAGCATCTGTGGCAGACGAAAGTGCCCAAGTAATGTACGTGAGTGCAGAGATAGAGAGCGAGATGATAGAGATGGAAGAAGAGGACAGAATGCTGTTTTTAGATGATATGGGTCTTACCGAAAGTGGAGTCAACAGAATTATAAAAGCGGCCTATAAATTGTTAAAATTCCATACCTATTTCACAGCCGGCGAAAAGGAAGTAAGAGCGTGGACGATAACATCAGGATTTACTGCCCCACAAGCAGCAGGGGTTATTCATACTGATTTTGAAAAGGGTTTTATACGCGCAGAAGTAATTGCTTATGACGACTACATAGAACTAGGCAGTGAGGCTAAATGTAGGGAAGCGGGTAAGTTGCGGGTAGAAGGGAAAGAATACCTTGTAAAAGATGGAGATATCATGCATTTTAGATTCAACGTTTAACACAGGTTTAAAGGGCAACCCACTCTGCCATTATTCATTACTTTTGTGTAATGGATAAGTTGTATTTATCCAAACTTATACCACGCACCCATGTGCAAGCCAGTATTCATTTTAACATAATGATGCCACTTGTGTAGTAGGTTTTTTATGAATAAGAATGTATACATATCGGCGATAATTCTAACCTACAACGAGCAAGATCATATAGCTCGTTGTATTAAGTCGCTCATGGATGTGGCAGATCAAGTCTTAGTTGTAGATAGCAATAGCACAGACAATACTGTTGCTATTTGCAATCAATTAGGTGTTACTGTATTGAGTACAGTTTGGGAAGGCTACTCAAAGACAAAAAACCATGGGAATCAGCAAGCTAAGTATGATATGATACTGTCTATTGATGCTGATGAAGAGTTGACCAAAGAATTAATAGCATCTATTGTAGCGCAAAAGACAATTGGGTTTAATGCGAATGAAGTTTACAAATTTCATAGGTTGAATAATTACTGTGGCCAGTGGATAAGGCACGCTGGGTGGTATCCAGATACCAAAGTGCGTATTTTTAATAGACAGAATACGCATTGGGAAGGTGATGTGCACGAGCACTTGGTGCATATTACGCCTGTACAAGAAAAATTGCTTTCAGGTGATATTCTACACTACAGTATAAAAGACAAAGCAGATCACATCGCTAGGATCAAAAAATACAATCTGTTGGCAAGAAAATATCCGAATCGGCTGGTAGCATTTTTATCTGCAGTGAGCACATTTGTGAAATTATATATTGTAAAAAGAGGGTTTCTAGATGGGAAATTGGGCTATCAGCTATGCATTATATCTGCCAAAGCAAAAATTTGGAGGTGATTCAAAAATGAAATAATAAAAAGGCCCAATAAGAAATTTCCTATTGGGCCTTTTCGTAGAGAGAAGAAATTAATGCTTTTTAACTTTCTTTATTTCCTTGGCTGTTTCATCTGAGGATACTATTAGTCTTTTGATATGATCTTCTAACTCATATTCATCTCCTTCTACATACCCTGTATGAGTATATACTATTTTGCCATTTTGGTCTATCAGAAATGTTACCGGAGGGTTGGCCACATTAAGCGCTCTTTGCACATTGCCATTCGGATCAAGAAGTACATCAAAGTCCCAGTTAAATGCGTTTACCATAGGTCTAACTTTTACGGCGTTTCTACTATCATCTACGCTTATGGCTACAAGTTCCATGTCGTATTCATCGATCCATTCCTCCAGCAACCCATTGATGTTTTTTAATTCTTTGATACACGGCTTACACCATGTTGCCCAAAATGAGATTACGGTTATTTTATTGTTAGTCCCATAGTCAGCCAGCATTATATCTTCCCCGTCTACACTTTTTAATGATATTTCGGGTAAGGTAGCTGTGGCACTATCGTTTTGAGCAAACGCACCGAAGGATGAAATGACAATTAGTAGTGTGAGTATATTTTTCATTGTTTTGTTTTTTATTATGATGCTACGATAATAAGTTCAAGAACTGTTCCATTCCAAACCACACTATCATTTATTCGTTTTATTTTATGCTTCTGCCTCAAGTTAAAATTTTAATATGTTGTAAATCAAACTATTGCGATTTCGATGAAAAATTATCTAAGAACTGACGGTATTGGCGGTTTTGGATAGTGTGCCGTGTTCTAAAAAAGACACTTCTGGGGTTTGGGTATGCTGAGGCAACGGCTATTCGTTTATTTGCCTTACTCGAGCATACAGAGTTTTACAGATATATTATATTGCGTGCTTTATAAAATGTGTTAAGATAACGTACAATGAAGAGAGTATTAATTCATCTGGGCATAATGGCTGCTCTTTCAGCTGTTATAGCGGTGGGAACCTTGTGGTATTTAGATATATACACAAACCATGGATCTGAGCTAATAGAGGTCCAGAATTTAGAAGGTAAAACGGCCAGTGAAGCAATACGAGCACTCAAAAAAGTAGGATTGGTGGGTATGGTTATAGATACGGTCTATAAAGAAGGAGCGGTAAAGAATACGGTTGTCAATCAGAATCCTATTGCAGGTCTCGAAGTGAAGCCCGGAAGAAAAGTATACTTGATAACCAATACCAATAAAGTGCCTATGGTGGCTGTACCAGATTTGGCCGGAAAAACATCGTTGAACCAAGCTATAAGCATGCTTCTTCGACGCCATCTTAAAGTAGGAAAAGTCATTAAAGAGATAAACTCAAGTGTGAAAACGAAAAGTGATGAGCCAGTACTTGATCAGTATGCATCGGGTACCACGAAAACTATTTCGCCCAATACACTGGTAGAACGTAATTCAAGTATAGATTTGGTTATAGGTGTTTCTGCTGATCATCTTGATGTGCCAGACAGTACAGTCTCTCTTCAAATACCCTAATTCAATAGAAGATTAGATGATAATAATTCCGTTAAAAAAACGTTGTAATTGTATGGTTAAAACTGTTCTGCTATCTGTATTTTTCCTGTTGTTTAATTTTGCAACACAAGCACAGGTTACTACCTATTCTTTAGACAGAAACGCGCGGTTACAAGAGTTTCATCTAAATAACCCAAACTATGTATTTCAGGCCAGTAGTAAGAACAAGTTGGGTACAAGAGATACGTTAGACATTCCCTTTTTTGATGATTTTTCTCAAAGTACATTGTTTCCTGATAGTATCTTGTGGCTAAACAATCAGGTGCATATCAATAATCAGTTTCCGATATTGCCACCTACACTTAATGTGGCCACTTTTGATGTATTAGATCCCCAAGGAATACCCTACCGGAATACGCTAAACAGAAATTTTAAGGATGCAGGTGATAGTCTCATAAGTCAACCTATAAACCTATCTTCAAATGGAGGTCGTGCATATTCGGTTGCCGATTCTATAATACTGAGTTTCTATTATCAGCCGAATGGATATGGATATCACTTGAATGGTGAGGACATTTTGCGTCTGTGGTTCAAAGCTAAGAATGGTCTTTGGTTTCAGGTTTGGAGTAAGGTAGGAGAGAGTAAGAGTAGAGATTTTGAGCAAGTGATGATTCCTCTTTTAGACTCTAATTTCTTTCATGCGGGTTTCCAATTTATGTTCACAACCTACACCCGACAAGTTGGAAATGCAAATCATTGGCATATAGATTATGTGCTGTTAGATAAAGATAGGGATAGAGCAGAAACTACCTACAATGACTATGCTATCCAGACCACACCTACATCTTTGCTTAAAGACTATTGGGCTATGCCATATGAGCATTTCAGTCAAGATCCAGACGCTTTCATGGATGACTCTGTACGCTTGTCTGTATCCAATCTGGCAGGTATAGATAAACGACTTGAGATAAGGCATGAGGCGTATGCAAATGGTACAATGGTTACCACAACGGCATTCCCAACAAACGCAAATAACCACGATGCACAAAGCACTAGACAACGAAATTTGCCTATCTATAGCATCGCAAATGTACCCAACACGGGAGAGGTAAATGTACAGCGAATAGTAGCAGTCAGAGAGGCGGGTGTGCCCAATGATATCACCGTAAATGATCAATTTTCTTTCACTCAAATTTTTCATGATTATTATGCCTATGATGATGGTACTGCAGAGCAAAACTTTGGTTTTGATGAAGAGTCGAGTACAAAAAATACTATTGGAGAAGTAGCCTATGGTTTCAATGTAGCCAAAAGGGATACCCTTTACGCAATAGCCACTTATTTCAATCAAGCTGTTTATGATGGGTCTCGCAATAGATTTAAGTATCGAATATGGAAAGAGTTGAAAGGTGTTAATGGAGGACTAGGAGATTCTATCATCTATGAATCTGAAGAGATGACACCAACTTACAGTATTGCCAATGGCCAGCGAACGTTCACTCCTTTTAATCTAGATACGGTGTTAGTCTTAGATCCGGGAAGGTACTATATTGGCTGGTGGCAAGGGTCCATCTTTAACTTAAATGTTGGCTGGGATATGAACTACGGTAATACGCAAAATATGCAACGCAAGAATCCAAATTTGCTTGCAAAGACTGCAGAGATATTAGATGAATGGAGTAATGATGTGCCGGAGGGAACGCTAATGATGCGTCCTCATTTTGGGAGTAAACGGCCACTGTATGCAAGCGTTCACAGCTTCGAAAAAAAGAAATTTAAACCCATAATTTATCCCAATCCAACCCGATCAGATGTATATTTTGAGCAAGAATATGAGCAGGTAAGCATTGTAAATAGTCAAGGACAAGAGGTCTTGTTGGCTTCTAATGTATCAAAACTGAGCGTTAGTAACTTGCAGAGTGGGCTATATTTTGTTGTTCTGAGAAGTAGAAATGGAGAACAATTTACTGCACGACTGGTTATCATAACACATTAAGAAAGTATAAATAAACCGAAAATGACTGATATCACTGTAGAAGAGCTGAAGCGAAAGATCGACAACAAAGAGGAATTCTTGCTTATCGATGTACGTGAGCAATGGGAATACCAAGAGTTTAATATCAAAGGGCAATTAATACCACTCGGTACTCTGCAAGGAGCAATAGACGATATAGAAGATGCATGGATGGATAAGGAA
>CAJXIQ010000087.1 GCA_913054375.1 uncultured Bacteroidota bacterium | reverse complement strand
CTTTGGCTGTTTCTTTGGAACATCTTGGTACAAACTACAACAATCCAAAGGCACTTATCTTGTCAAAAACACTTGACCGAGCCACTACAAAATTCCTTATGAAGGACAAATCACCATCTCGGAAAGTTGGAGAACTAGATAACCGAGGAAGTCACTTTTATTTAGCTACCTATTGGGCAGAGGCTCTAGCCGAGCAAGATGAAGATACTGCACTTAAAAATGTATTTCTGGACATGTCAGAAGAGATGAAATCTAAAGAGGCTGCGATCATAAATGAATTGAATGCCGTTCAAGGTGAAGAAATGAACCTCAATGGCTACTATTTCCCTGATACCGAAAAAGCATCTGCTGCTATGCGTCCAAGTACTACGCTCAATGCAATATTGAAAACAATAGGAAAGTAAATGAGAACTTCCTATCCCTTTTTCATGATGTATGTCTAGTCAAGGGTGCATGTTGTAGTCAATGATCCAACCGTTAAAGAACCGCTGCCGCAAACTGACTTTGCGTTTTTTTTAGTAGTGTTTTTAATCGTCGTTTTTGTGACCGAAGGAATGTCGCCAGGCTGACCATTAGTTACTGAACAGGTGCATGTGTAATCCTTCTTACATGAGGACAATGCAACAATAGTTAAAAGTACAAATGCACTTCCAAAAAATACTTTTTTCATGATTTTAGTTTTAGTTGTTTCAGTGCCAAATTTAAGATAATACGCTCAATTGATACTACGAAGTTCTACGTACTTTTTTCAAGTAAGGGTAGCAATACAACGAAGTTAAATATATTCAACCAAACAACACCACGAATTTCTACGTAGTCAAAACAACTAACTATAAATCAACTGATTAAACCTGTTTTAAGTATAAGAAAGCGAACTGAAAACCGTGAATAACAGATACAATCCAAGCTTGAGCAGATCACAATTCATGCTCTATGTCATCTTTTGCTCGTGTGCCAAATTGATCGTTGCTCCAAACACGCATAGAGGTGCTATCAGAAAAAACAAAAGTTGGAAATTGTGCATTTGAAAGGGTAACAATTGCTTTTAAATCCTTTACCATTTTCACATTTACGCCCTTTCCGACCTTCTTTTTATAAAACTCCAAATCCCCAGTATTTGATGTGCAAACAAGAACATCAATTTCAGTATTCTTATTGACCCGAGATTTAATTATTTCTAGATCATCAAGTCGCGCCTCACAAAAACTACAGTACGGAATGGTAAGAATCGTAAACCTACCTGGAGTTATATCGATACTCGCCTTCGATAATTTTTCCAATCTATATCTTTGTTGTAAGCAATCTTACTAAATTCAATCTTCTGTTTGTTACATTCTGCCACAAGTGCAGCACCAAAGCCCTTGTCAAAGCGACTTCCATCTCTTACTAAAAGTAGTTTTTCACCATGATGATTTTTCTGAAAATATGCTACAAATGCACGTGCTTGCATCTCATTGGACGGATTCAAATTAATCACAAAGGGATTATTACTCCAAAAATCTATAACCGTAGTAAAAGGTGAGAGCAGCGGTATTTTTCGGTTGCGAGCAAAATAGGCAGCTATCTTTACTTGCATTTCGTCTGTAGGTCCAAGAATTAAATCCATGTTCGCCATTTCTGGTTTCCGTAAGATAGATTTCAACTGACTGGTATCGTTATCTGTATCGTAGAAATGGACTGTAAATTTACTTTCTAGCTTCTCTTCATGCAGTAAAGCAAGCTTAATTCCTTGGTAGTATTCGAGCATTATATTCGCTCTACGTTTATCTCTTTTAGAATTAAACTTATCTGAATGAAAAGGCAGTAGAACAGCTATATTAAAATTGTGTTTGTGCTGTGGTACACGGTAATTTTGACCTTTAAACACTACGGAGCTGTACACAATGGCATCTCCTTCATTTACGATTTTCACTGCCGGCTGGTCCTCACTGCCCTGCGGATTTACGACAATACCAGCATCATTTTTAGGCCGTTCTATTCTTTGGCTCTTCTTGAAGGCACCACAGCTAATCAGCAATAATGGAAGTAAGAAATATCCTATAAATTTATTCCCACTCAATGGTAGCAGGCGGTTTTGAGCTGATATCATATACTACTCTATTTATTCCTTTTACTTGGTTAATTATTTTATTGCTAACGGTAGCAAGGAATCGATGAGGTAGATCTGCCCAATCTGCGGTCATACCGTCTACCGAAGTCACTGCTCGTAGAGCAATCACATTCTCGTACGTACGCTCATCTCCCATTACCCCTACACTTTGTATTGGTAAAAATATAGCTCCTGCCTGCCAGATAGAATCGTACAAACCTTGCGCTTTCATCTCTCCAATGAAAATAGCGTCTGCATCCTGCAATATAGCAATATTTTGTTGAGTAATGTCTCCAATGATGCGTATGGCAAGTCCAGGGCCAGGAAAAGGATGTCTTGATAGGATAATCTTTGGCACTCCTAACTCGGCTCCTATTCTGCGTACCTCATCTTTGAATAAGAGACGTAACGGCTCTGCTAGTTGCAGCTCCATATCATCGGGAAGGCCCCCTACATTATGATGTGACTTTATCGTAGCAGATGGTCCATTGACACTAACAGATTCTATTACGTCTGGATAAATTGTCCCTTGCCCTAACCACTTCGCCCCTTTTATTTTAGCGGCCTCAGCATCAAATACTTCTATGAATGAGTTACCAATAACCTTTCGTTTTGCTTCTGGGTCTTTTATACCTGCTAATCGGCTAATGAATAGGTCTGAGGCATCTACTCCAATGACATTCAGCCCAAGGCCCTTGTACGCTTCTAATACTTCGTCGTATTCATTTTTGCGCAACAAGCCGTTGTTCACAAATATGCCCACCAGGTTATCTCCGATGGCTTGATGAAGAATGAATGCTGCAACAGAGCTATCCACGCCACCACTTAGGCCCATGATTACTTTATCGTTTCCTATGGTCTTTTTATAGTGGGCAACGCTTTCAGTAACAAAGTGTGCAGGAGTCCAATCACCAGTGCATCCACAGATACCTTGTGTGAAGTTTTTAAGTAGCTGCATACCATCTGTACTGTGACTCACTTCTGGGTGGAACTGCACAGCATATATTTCTTTATTTGTAAAGCGATACGCTGCTACAGGAATGCTCTCTGTTTTGGCCAAAACAGTAGTTCCCTGAGGCATTTCAAGTATAGTATCACCATGACTCATCCATACTTGGCTCCCCTCGGGTATGCCCGCTAAGAGTTTATCATCAGAAGTTTGTGTGAGGTTGGCTCTTCCATACTCTCGGTGTGTACTTTTTTCTACTTTACCTCCATTCTGACTAACCATATACTGCGCACCGTAGCACAGGCCCAATATGGGTATATCAAGGCTCATTAAATCCAAGTCTGCAACTGGGGCTTCCGGATCGGTACAACTGCTTGGGCTCCCCGAGAGTATAATACCTTTGGTTTGTGCAGTTATTTCTGGGAGATTATGGAACGGGTGAATCTCGCAGTAAATATTTAGTTCTCTTATTCTACGCGCAATCAGCTGCGTAAATTGTGAACCAAAATCGATGATCAATAGTTGCTCGTGCATTGTGTGATATAAGCACGCAAAAATATTAAAATCTAGGCGCAGCGCGTAACCGCGAAAAGCCCAAGTTATAAACAAATAACGGCTATCACATCGGATTCATAAACTTGTAGCCAACACCACGAAGTGAGAGGAAGAATTTTGGATTTTTTGGATCTGGCTCAAAGTACTTTCTAAAAGCCAAAATAAAATTATCGATAGTACGGGTGCTCGGATATACAGAATAGCCCCATACGGTCTGTAATATTTTCTCACGACTTACCACTTCATTCTTATTTTCAATCAGCAATTTCAACAGCAATGCTTCTTTTTTTGTAAGTGAAATTTTTCCATCGCTGCCATTAGCCTCATAGCTATCAAAGTTTACAGAGTTATCGCCAAAACTATATTCTGTTACTGCGGAAGTATTACTAGTGGTTTCATTTCTCGAAATCAGCTTATTAATTCGTAACATTAGCTCTTCAAGATCAAAAGGCTTTGTAAGGTAATCATCACCCCCTTTCTTTAGACCACGAATTCGATCTTCCGAACGGCTCTTTGCACTTAAGAACATGATTGGAACATCACTATCATGCAGCCGTATGTTTTCACACACCGCAATTCCATCTATATTCGGAATCATAATATCTAAAATTACTAAATCAAAACTCTGTTCTTTGAAAGTACTGATTGCAGAGGCACCGTCATATACTAGAATGGGGTGAAAGTCTTCAATTTCGAGATTAAGTTTTATGGTTTCAGCCAAGTGTTTCTCGTCTTCCACCAATAATATGCGCTTTTTCATAGGTTCAATATTTAATAGGTTAGTTAGTTAAACGAACAATATACACAAATATGACAAATATTTATCACACCAAGGTCAAAACAGTATCACAAAAACATTACGGTAGTTTCAATGTGAAGATCGTACCCTTTGGTTTATTGGCACTTACGTGTATTTTTCCATTCTGTTTCTGTACCGTTTGTTTTACGATAAATAATCCTAACCCTGTCCCTTTTGTTGTCCGTGTCTCTTCATCTTGTACCCGATAAAATTTATTAAAAATCTTCTTCATGTCTTCTTTTCGAATACCAATGCCACGATCTTTTACTTTAAGTATCTTCACCCCACCTTTTCGAAATAATTCCACATCAATAGGCTGATTATTTGAATACTTAAAGGCATTTTCTATGAGATTATTCACCACCATTCGCCAAATAAAACCATCTCCTATAATACTTATTCCAGGCTCTATCTGTGCGTTTATTTCACCTTTTATTCCCTGATTACTGATCACATCTGTCACCATTTGGCTTAGATCCATATCAGACAATTGATAGCTGTACTCCTCATTCTCTATCTGCATCGCAGTGAGCATATTCTCAGCTAAATCTTCTAGTCTGTACGTATTCTGTATACTATTCTCGACCAGCTCTGCTCTTTTATCATTATTAATTTTGGGATGCCTACTGGTTTGTAGCATCAACCGTATAGATGCTATAGGTGTTTTAAACTCATGTGTGACTGATAGTAAAAAATTATTCTGACGCTTGTTTAGTTTGTAGATACTATCTACACTGTAATACACTCCATAAATTCCGGCTGCTACGAGTATGAGTAATAATACGCTTTGGTACAACCAAATTTTTTGCTGCCGGTTTTGATCTGTTTTTAATTGCTCTAGGCTCTCAGGGTTTATTCGCAACTGTACAACCCTTTTTTTAGGTGTGACATCTATAAATTCTGCCCTATACATATTATTGAAACGCTCCTGCACAAATCGTTGCAATTGGGTTTCCTCCACATTTAGTAACAGTTGCTTTAAATAATGCTCCACCGTATCTGTTTCACCCAAGTCTCCGTTTTTTGCCTGCTGCATGACTTGCAGTGTACATGCACTAAGCCCTGCTTGTAGCACATCAGTCTTTAATGCATAATCGGTATTGGAATAGCTTAACAATGAAAAAGTAAGCCAGGCAAAAGCAGCTAGAATGTATACAATTACTAAGATAATTAGAACTTTTACCCTCATAGTTTTAATATTGAGGGCTAAAATAAGCCTGCGGATATGAAAGATAACAATTTACCAAAAATTTCTCTGAGGAGACTGAGCCTCAATAACGGACAGGATAAAGAAGTTATTTGGGTTGCATATGATGGCTTGGTATATGATGTAACCCAAAGTAGACTATGGCGTAATGGCAAACATTATGAGCATTGGGCAGGGCAAGACCTCACCAATGAACTAAAAGACGCACCTCACGGAATACGTGTGTTTGACAAATTTGAGTGTGTTGGAATATTAGAGCGCTAATCTATTGCTGCAGGTGCCATACGCTAGGATTTCATTAGCGGATATCGCAATACTTGACCGCTCATATGAAACCCTATTTTACGTAGGTAGAGCCCTATTTCAAAACCACCGCGGTGCTCAGAAAACAGATAATTATCACCGACTAAAGAAACACCAACCCCAACTAAATCCTAGAAACGCTCTATTGGCCAATATAAAAAGTATAGAATACGACCCTAATAAAAGGCTTAAAAAAAGGTGTTGTGAAGAGATATACTAAGTAACTGATTCAACTTTATAAGGAAAACTGCAAGCAATAGCAGGAAGTAATCTTAAAACATTGGGCTAACTTTGCACGCACAACCAATGGAAATAGGAAAAACCAATACGCTAAGAGCCAGTAGAACTACAGATAACGGTTGCTACTTGATAGATACTGAGGGCAATGAAGTACTTCTGCCAAATGCCTATGTTACAGAAACACTAAACCTAGGGGATGATATTGATGTCTATGTATACAAAGATAATGAAGAGAGACCTGTAGCTACTACATTAATCCCTAAAGTAGAACTGGATAAGTTTGCCTACCTGAAGGTTATGGATGTAAATAGTGCCGGTGCTTTTATGGACATGGGTCTCGTGAAACAACTTCTTATACCGTATAGTGAGCAACCTGTAAAAATGGAGGCCGAAGAATGGTACGTTGTTTTTTGCTTGCTCGATGAGAAAACAGATAGACTAATTGGCTCTGCACAAATAGAGGATTTTTTATTCACTGAAGATCTAGATCTTGAGGAAGGCCAAGAGGTAGATATACTTATGTACAAACGCTCCGAGCTGGGTATGAATGTGGTAGTAAATGGAATGTATCAAGGTCTTATATTTAAGAGTGATATACACAAACCTGTTCAAGTAGGTGACGAGCGAAAAGCGTATGTAAAGACCGTACGCCCAGATGGAAAAATAGATCTAACTCTTGAACCACAGGGGTACCGTAATGTAATAGACAAGGCAACTCAAGGTGTATTAGATATACTAGAGAGAGAAGGTGGATACTTTAAGTTTCATGATAAGAGCGACCCAGATGAAATACGTAAAGTGTTCAGAATGAGTAAAAAAGCATTTAAAAAAGCACTTGGAAACCTCTATAAGAATAAGATTGTAACCCTAGAAAAAGATGGTACTAAGCTCATTGGTAAACGCAATCAAGTAAAATCAAAACAAGTACCGAGCAACTAGTCTGCCGATGTGAATCACATCAGACTCCTCACTCTTTCTACCCTCATAACTTACTACGACCTGTACACTGTTTGCCAAGGTGCGTTGATAACCTAGCTTCCAAGTGACATTGTTTCCATTTTGTAAACCGCGCAATAGCTCATAACCTAAGGTACTACTTCCGCTCCCGTCAAAATCTACTTTGATGTAATTAATGCCTGCATTCAACGAACCCTTGCCTGCTTCTGTGTATCGAAACTCGGTTCCAAGTTCTATATTTTCTGCCTTTTCTCCGCCATAAATATTACTGTTTTGCGCATTAAAGTACTTGGTTTTCAACTCTATACGGTACTTATTTTTGAATGTAAACTGTAGATTCGGTTCAATCTCTAGAAAGTTGTATGCAAAACTACGAGACGCAAAAAATTCACTGGAATATTCCCTTTGGCCAATAATACCCCGGGTGCTTAGCGTAAATACTTTGCTCAAACTAAAACGCGTATTTATCAAATGCTCCGTATTCCCTCTGCTGTCAAACCCATTGGTAAGCAATACCTTAGAAATAGCTGAAATAAAGGAATACTCTATACTGTATAGAGGATTCCCCCTATTAAAAAACAAAGAAGACCTGAAGTTTTGCGATTGACTAATTAGTGAGGTATCCGCCAATTGCTGTGCAAATGGATTAAGTATAGTCGGTATATCTGTAGGACGTGTTTTGCGATCTAAGATAAGGGAGTTGATACTATTAAATTTAGCTATGAACGGCTTCTTCTTTGCATTTTTGAAGTACACCGCTGGAGAGAGCTCAACTGTCTGACTTATTTTGGTACTATTGGCCGTAATAAATCCAGCAACAGGTGTAAAAATACGGATGTAGTCGGCACGTTGACGATCTAGTTCAGAGGCAAGTTCAAATTCATTCAATGTCTTCAAATCGTTGCTATCGTAGTCATTCCAAATATATACACCATTGCCCGGTTGCACTTGCAAGTACTGAAACTCTCTTCGTTGCTCTTGACCAGAGCCTATTTGATAAAAAGTAC
>CAJXIQ010000086.1 GCA_913054375.1 uncultured Bacteroidota bacterium | reverse complement strand
TATGGATCTTTAATATATAAATTATCTAGATAAACAATTTAATTAAAAAACGAGACAGAAATATAGCATTTAGAGTTTTTTAAATTTCTATTATCTAATTTCTTATTAAAAATCTTTGATATTTAAAAAATAAAAAAAACTTTTTTTTTACATAATCTTTTTAGTTAAAATAATTTACGTTTTGAATTTTATAAGAATTAAATTATTTACTTATATTATTGACTTCTTGTTTTTTGGATTTTTTAATCAGTACATAAATCAAGAATAAGGGGATTATTACTAAAAACCCCATACTGTTTATTACAACACCGTAAACAAGAATACCAATCAAAAGCCCAATTAAGAAAACATCAAGCCAAGGGTTGGGTTTTATTCTTTTCGACTCGTCCAATAGTTCTTGATCTGTTAATTCAGATAATTCTTTTCTATTCATTAATGTTTTTTTTAGTTCGGTTCTAATTGCAGCTAACACTTGTATATGTGTATGGCACATATATCTCCTGTATGTTTTCTAGTTTTGATACAACGGTTTGTGCTGGATACTATTTTAATCATTGATTCATCTCTCACTTGTTGTAAGTTCAACGTTAAACAGTAATTGAGATAAATACAAGAGGATGAACACGTTTTAAATCACGTGGTTTTAATTTTACATTAAGCAGAAAAAATGCTGATCAGTAAGTGGAGGACAGCAGGAGTATTGAGTAGTACACAGAATTAGTATACCAGCTAGATATCCAAGTAAGCATAGGCAAGCTTTATGGTGCCATAATCTACTTTTTTGTCCAACTCATTGAAGATGTATACGGACTTCAGTCTACCATCCCCGCTGTACTTGTCTTCATCTCCCGTATCGTGTTTTTTGTAGGCCTTGGCTATACGTTTCATAAGCACATCCTCGGGTCGGTATATGTCAATATTTACATCCGGCCACTTCTCAGATATTTTGAGAATATGTCCTTGTATAGTGCTGTGCGCCATACCGCGATCATCGGCTATTTCTTTTAGGGTTTTGCCAGCAGCCACCATCTCTTTGGTTACTTCAAAGGTGTTTTGCTTCTTTTCTTTGGCTTCTCTTTTTGTACGGTATTTCTTGAGCTCCTTTTCGTCTGTAGTGCCACCACTGGCCAGTATGTGCTTTTCCCATTCGGGTTTAAAGTCTTCTTCGAGTAGTTGATCTATATCGCCACTCAGCTCTTGGAAACGCTGGTCTGCCTTATACGCCAGCGGATCCACTTCTATGGCCATTCTATTGATGCCCAGCAAGCGAAGTCCCTCTAGCTCTTTTAGACGTGATAAAGCCACGTATCCTTGTCCTGGCTCAAACGCCTTGGCAAGATCTACTTCTGCGGCTTCTAGGGTCATGCCTTGACTCTTATGTACAGTTATCGCCCAAGCCAGGCGGAGCGGTACTTGCTCAAAACTCACGAGTGGAGTGCCTTTTTCATTGTTGATGGACCATACTTCTGGCATAGCCAGAACTTTACGCTTATCCATGAGTTGTACCAGTGGAAAAGGACCTTCTTCTTCTGGGTCTTTCTTGAAATCTACGACTATACCTAGCGTACCATTCATAATACCCCGCTCGTGGTCGTTTTTAAGGAACATTACTTTTGCTCCTTTTTTTACTACTAGTTTTTCTTGTACAATAAGTGATTTGGTGAAACCGGCAAGCATCTTTTCGTTCCCTTTTTTTGTGGCAAAGAAGATTTCTTCTTCTGCTTCGAGGGCTTTTAGTTCTTGCTCATTCATGCTATCTACATCGGCGTTGTGTGAGTAGAGTTTGGTGGGTTCTATGGTGTGTTCATTGTACCGTGTTTCTTGTAGGAGTTGTACCGCACTTTCATCTACTTCGTTACCTCGTATTTGGTTCAGTATGGTATTGAGTTCATTCCTAGTTTGGCGAAACTGCTCAGTAAGGTAGCACACAGTGGGAGCTGCCTCTACCCATGCTTTACTCATAAAGGCAAACTTATCTCTACTGGGTTCTTGCTCTCTACTCACTGGAGGAAGCTGAAAAAAATCTCCTGCAAATACCACCTGCATACCCCCAAAAGGCTTGGCAGAGTTGCGAATGTACTTGAGCACTTGGTTTATCATATCCAACTGGTTGCGGTGCAGCATACTTATTTCATCGATGATGAGTATGTGCGTACCACGAATGTTTTTGGTTAAGTACTGCTTGGTAGCAAGCGATTTTAGGTTTTCATGCGTCAGTTGGTTTTTTATACCAATACCACTCCACGAGTGAATGGTGGTACCATTCATATGAGTAGCAGCTATACCCGTACTTGCGGTCACCGCTACGGGCACTTTATGGTCTTTTAAGTAGGTGATGAACTGGTTGAGGGTATAGGTTTTACCTGCACCTGCACTACCTGTAAGAAATACGTTTTTACCTGCTTTGAGTATGGCTAATGCTTTTTCTTGAAACACGGTTTTTTAATGGTTAATCGGTTGATAAGGATTTTGTCCGAACGAGTCTAGTGAATATAGTCAAAATTACTTTTCCTATCAATATCCCAACCAACGCTCCAACGAGTACATCGCCAAAGTAGTGCTTGCCTACGTAGATTTGAGCAAAAGAGATAAGTCCAGCCCACGCATAAAACAACCAGTTGACGCAGGTTAAGGAGCTTATTTTTTTGAAGAACCACGTAAAGATAACGGCAAGGCCAAAATGATTGGTAGCGTGGCTGGAGATAAATCCATACTGACCACCACAGTCTATTAGATTACGCATATGTGCGGATAGTGTAGGCTCGTGGCAGGGACGTAGTCGTTCAAAAAATGGCTTGGCAAAACCAGCAGAGAATCGATCGCACAATACGACGACAGCTAGCGTAGTAAGTATAATAAAAAGGCCTTGCAGTTTGTACTTGCGTACCGTTAAAAATACGAATACTACGTACAGTGGAATCCACGTATTAGCATCGCGAAGTATAGGCAGTAGCCAATCAAAAAAAGGATTGGCAAACCCTTCGTGTATAGCAATAAATAATTGTTTATCGATATGGATAAGGCTGTCTATCATTTACGAAGTACGAGTATCAGTCTGTCAGATTTTTTTACATCAAAAGCATTGAGGTGGTAGTCGCCAAATGTATCTACTACTTTAAAACCAATAGATTTCATCATATTTATGAGCTTGTTGTGGTCTAGTACAGCCACTTTTTCTTTGTGGTAGTGCCATTCTTCTTGCTCGTCTTCAAAGGCAATGTATTTGGTTATTCTACCATCGACTACTTCCCTTTTTATATGAAATTCGATGCCTTCTTTATTCTTTACCTCACCAGAGACAAGGTTTGGTATGATCACATCTACATTCATAAAGTCGAAGACAAAGGTGCCACCTTCGTTCAACCCATCGTAAATATTTTGCAATGTTTTCTGATGCTCCTCATCCGTATCAAAATACCCAAAACTGGTAAATAGATTTAGTATAACATCGTATTGCTTGGGCAGAGCATCACGCATATCGTGGGTATAAAACGTTAAGGTAGCGTTGTCATACTTACGGGCATAGTTGATGCTATTCAACGAATAATCACAGCCTTCCATATTGGCCCCTAGCTTATTTAGCTGTATGCTGTGTCTCCCTTTTCCACAAGCTAAGTCAAGTATGAGTTGATCTTTGGTCGGTTTGAGGTACTTTGATAGCTGAACCATAAAGGCCTCCGCCTCTGTGTAGTTTCTATCTTTGTACAACAGGTGATAATACTCACTATCAAACCATGTCCCAAACCATTCGTTCATTGGGCAAATGTATGATTGATGGCTCGTTTTAGAACAATTATATTTAACTTAGAAATGGAAATGCTTATCGGGGCTAAGACTTCTACAGAAACTCTTTTTCACCTCGTATAACTCTGTGCTGTTGATTTTTGTATTGTACCTCCCACAAAACAATAGGCTCTGAATCAATCGATATTCTGAGAGGAGAGAGGTTTAAACAATGTGTCTTTTGCTTATTACCGTTGCTGAGCGAAGCTTTTCTTGATTGTTCGAGACGTATTTTATATGCTGTCCATGGCCGCAAGGATTAGCTTGTTTTGGTCATAGATATCGTAAGCAAAGTGTAGTTGCCATTCACTATCATAGTATACCGTGCGGTAGTCTAGATAGAGCGACATTGGGGTGTCTAGTCTTAGTTTACTCGTCTCTTCCAGTTTTTGTATAGTCGCTGTACTATCTGTCGGGTCATAGTCTTCTAGTCTTTGTGGGTCTTTAGGTTCAAAACCCATCATTATTCTAAAATCATCTGCATCGTACGTGCGGCTGTTTTGCATGAGGAACTCACCAAACAGTATAGGATCCTCAAGTCGCACACATCCATGACTTACTGCTCGCTGTGTCCGTTTAAATGCCCTTTTGCTTGGTGTATCATGCAGGTAAATACTAAACGGGTTGTTAAACATATACTTCACCGTACCCAGAGCATTTTTTGGTCCAGGGTTTTGCACTATTTGATACGGAATCTTATCCTTGTTTATCTTACTCCATTGTATGGTATCTCCGTTTATCTCATTTGTATCTCGATATACTTTGTAGCCGCTTTGGCTCAGGTGAGCAGGGTCTTTTACAAGTTTCCACCACATTTCTCTTCGTATAATGCTGTATGGAATGGTCCATGTAGGATTGATGACCATATAGGTTATGTTGCTGGCTATCTGTGGGGTTTCCATGTTCTGAGGTAGCTTATGCAGCCATCCACTGTCCGTGTACTCTTTTACCATAGCATCATAGTTGTCAGGTAAATTTTTTCCGATACAAATTCGAAAGGATTTCATGCTGTCTTTCCAATGAAGATCTGCATTGTAGTTTGGCATATTGATATACACAAAGGGAGCCTCCTTTGGCTTGGTAAACCATCGCTGACGTTCCATATTTGCCTTTACTTGGTTTATATTGTCTTTTGGAGAAGCATTGATCAATCGAAAGGTTTTATAACCCATTATACCATCTGGAGTAAGGCTGTACTTTTCTTGCACTTTTTTGATGAGGTTGGATAGCTCTTTGGTATATATCGTGGTATCATTTAATGCCAGTATCTCATCACCGGGGAGCTTCTTAGCCTTGAGTTTAGCTATTACTTGAGGTAATATGTCCACGGTGTCGCCTACTTCGATTTTGGCATAATCACTAAAATCGATAGCATTTGATTTGGCTTCTATTTGTTCTTCAAGGTAATAGATAAGCAACTTTCTGAGCTCAGTGTAGGTCGTATCTCCTACATGAATGTTGTCAATAATTGTGTTTTTGTTTTCGTTGTTCAGGTATGCTTCATAGTTTAATTGCTTCTGGTTATTAAGCGGAAGCATATAAGTATACCCATATACCTCTTCAGGTTTTGTTCGTCCGTTGGCTATGTCTACATACATTTGGAGCATATTATTGCTTAGGATTAATTCTAATTCTGCCAATTGCTTGTAGGCCTCTACACTTGTTTTCATGGAGTCTACTGCTCCTTTGTAGTATGCTACAAGTGGTAATTGGTAGTAGCGGTAATCCATACCGTGACTCACACTGTGAGCAAAAGTGAGTTGTAAGTTTGACCAAGCGGCACTATCGCCAGTGAGAGCGTCCCACCATAGTGGTTTGTACTGTCGGTTTTTATAGTAGTCTTGTAGTGTGTCCAAATAGATAAGCTGTTCTTGACAAACAAGGCTATTCAATTGGGTAAATTGTTTTTCGATATGAAAACGGAGCGAATCTTGGGTTAAGACAATACCACTTTCTACTACAGTAGTTTCCTCTTTACACGATTGTAAGAGGAGGAGACAGGTGAGGGAAGCGAATGCAATGTTTCGAATGATGACCATATACCAAATCCTTGTTAGGTACAAATATGGCGTTAGAATGCCACTTTATATGCTCAAGTCATCCACAGTAATGTAGAGATTAGCATTCAGTAGTTTGGATTTTGTACTATAATTTGGGGTAGGATGCCATACGAACAAGCAGCTGCCGCCTTTAATCGTGTTAACGAGTACCTTGTTCACTTCTTGGCGTACCGCTGGGCAACCAAAGCTGCGACCTATGCGTTCACTGCGGTTGACGATTTCTTTACTTACATAATGGGCACCGTGGATTACAATGCCTCTTGAAAATGCGTTATTGTTAATTCCTTTTTCTAAACCGTTTAGTTTTAGAGAGAGATTATTGCGGCCATTGTACAAGTCACCTGTTGTATAAAAACCAAGTGAACTCCGGTTACTACGGTGGTTGTTGCTAAAATACTTGGCGTGCGTATCACCACTTTTAGTCCCATGAGCAACCCATTCATTTAAAACCACTTTCTTGTTTTCTAAATCGATGACCCACATTCTACGGTCATTGCAGTATTGCGAAAAGTCAACGATAGTAAGGTACTTTGTATTGGTTAGTTCTTGCGTGTGCTTCAGATACATGTAGCCACGCAATGCTGGGGTAAATGCCTTTTCTGTAAGCGTGTCGTAACCAATTGGGTATTCTAATTGATTATATATTTTGTTTGTAAAGGACTTGAACTCTTCTGAATGGAGAGTAATCAGTCGTTCACCTATTTCAGTGTCTATGGGAGTAGAGATATGTTCTAACTTTGGCTGAAAAGCAGATGCTACCAAAACTAAAAAAAGGCAAGCTAATCCTTTCACCACAGTGTTTGTGTAGTTTCTCTGGTGTGAGATAAGTTGGATTAGCTTGCCCAATGGATTATATAGTTACGATTATTTACTGGTTTGTACTATTGCTTCTATCGCCTCAGTTACTTCAGTGCTTAGTAATTCATTGGTTGCTAATGCTACTTCTTTTTTATCTGCACAGCAGGTTTTTTTGTCGCCGTTTTCTGGGGCATCAGCGCACTCTTTATGCTCTGATGCTGCATCTGTAGTATGCACAGCTGAGTGAGCTGTAAGCTCTGTAGGAGCACAGCAAGGCTTAGTAGACCCAAGCTCTCCAGTCAAGGCATGTTCCCCCAACATAGGAGCAATAACCAGACCGATAAGGCACGTTAGCTTTATCAGAATATTCATTGAAGGACCAGAAGTATCTTTGAAAGGATCTCCAACTGTATCTCCAGTTACTGCCGCTTTGTGAGCTTCAGAACCTTTGTATGTCATTTCACCGTTTATCTCAACACCTGCTTCAAAAGATTTTTTAGCATTGTCCCAAGCACCACCAGCGTTGTTTTGGAATATAGCCCAAAGTACTCCTGATACTGTGACACCAGCCATATACCCACCTAGCATTTCTGCTACGAGCATATTGTTGTCTGAGTATACCAATTTACCTAAAAGTACTATTGCTATTGGGAAACCAATAGTCAACAGACCTGGAAGCATCATTTCTTTCAAAGAAGCTTTAGTAGATATAGCCACACACTTATCGTATTCTGGCTTACCCGTTCCTTCCATTATTCCTGGAATTTCTCTAAACTGACGTCTTACCTCTTCTACCATTTCCATAGCAGCTTTACCTACTGCATTCATAGCAAGTGCTGAGAATACTACAGGAATCATACCACCCACAAAAAGCATCGCTAGCACGGGTGCTTTGAAAATATTAATACCATCTATACCCGTGAAGGTAACGTAGGCAGCGAATAGGGCCAATGAAGTAAGTGCTGCAGATGCAATAGCAAATCCTTTACCCGTTGCAGCAGTAGTGTTTCCTACAGAATCAAGGATATCTGTACGCTCACGTACGATAGGATCTTGCTCACTCATTTCAGCGATACCACCTGCATTGTCAGCGATAGGACCAAATGCATCTATAGCCAACTGCATAGCAGTAGTGGCCATCATAGCGGAGGCAGCCATTGCAACTCCGTAGAATCCTGCGAAAGCATAAGATGTCCAGATCGCACCGGCAAATAATAATACTGTAGGGAAGGTAGATATCATACCAGTAGCGAGACCAGCTATTATGTTTGTACCTGCACCTGTGCTGGATTGTTGTACTATTTTAAGAATAGGCTTTTTGCCCAGACCCGTGTAATATTCTGTAACTGAAGATATAACCGCTCCAACAACAAGACCTACAAGTGTTGCGTAGAATACTCGCATAGAAGAAATACCTTTCATTAGTGTATCTCCTGTTTCTGACTCACCAAAGAATCCCATTGTCATTGTTTCTGGAAGCATCCATTGTACAAGGAAAAAGCAAGAC
>CAJXIQ010000085.1 GCA_913054375.1 uncultured Bacteroidota bacterium | reverse complement strand
GCTTGGCCGCGGCATTCGGTGGATTTTTATACGGTAATCAAGTCATGCTTACTGGAGGTATCTTGGTGGGTTCTGCCGGTACATTGTTGACTTTAGTGATGTGTAAGGCGATGAATAGACCCTTGTTTAATGTAGTCTTTGGGGCATTTGGTGGAGGGAATTCCTCATCTGAAAGTACAGATAGCCAAGGAAGTGTGCGTGAAGTAGGTCCCAGTGATTTGGCCGTACAACTTAATTACAGTAACAAAGTATTAATAGTGCCTGGTTATGGACTTGCTGTGGCTCAAGCACAGCATGTTATCAAAGAATTAGAACAACTCCTAGAATCAAAAGGAGTGGAAGTAGCGTACGCAATACATCCTGTAGCCGGTCGAATGCCTGGACACATGAATGTGCTTCTTGCCGAGAGTAATGTTCAATATGATAAATTAAAAGAAATGGAAGATGTAAACCCGGAGTTTGCACAAACGGATGTAGTACTCGTAGTGGGAGCAAATGATGTAGTAAACCCTGCTGCCAAAACAGATCCTGCTAGTCCCATCTTTGGGATGCCCATATTGGAAGTAGAGACCGCCAAGTCTGTAGTAGTCAACAAAAGGAGTATGAAACCAGGGTATGCAGGCATAGAAAATCAGCTATTCTTTAGGGATAAAACCCAAATGCTCTTTGGTGATGCTAAAAAAGTCCTTTCTGAACTCGTTAGTGAGTTAAAAGCGTTGGATTAAATCATACTAACCTATTGGCTAGACAAGTCAGTACTAAATAAGTATGACAAATTTTCGTTATACTTATTTTTTTCGCTTCTTTCGAATAATATTTCAATTTCATGACAAAAAGTAAAGATTTTATGCATTTAAAAAACTACATGATGGCCACTTCTTTTTGTTGGCTCCTTGTGGCTCTACTAGTGCCCGTAGGTGCCTATTCGCAGTCTGTAATGACACTTGCAGGTAGCGGAACTTCTGCAAGCATAAACGGTACAGGAACAGCTGCATCATTCAGAAATCCCCAAGGTACTGTTGTAGACGCGAATGGTAATATTTATGTGGCAGAATATTTAGATCATAAGATCAGAAAGATTACCCCGACTGGTATAGTAACTACATTTGCGGGTAGTGGAGCTCAAGGTACCACCAATGGCATAGGAACAGCTGCATCGTTTACCAGGCCGAATGGTCTAGCCATTGATGCCAGTCGAAATATCTACGTGGCAGATGAATGGTGTCACCGTATTCGTAAGATTACTCCTACTGGAGTAGTAACTACACTTGCAGGTAGTTCCTCTGGTAGTGCCAATGGTATAGGTACAGCTGCTCAGTTCAATCATCCATCAGGAGTTGCAGTAGATAATAGTGGTAATGTATTTGTCTGTGATAGAAATAACCATCTAATTCGGAAGATTACTTCTTCCGGTGTGGTGACCACATTTGCAGGTAGTGGGTCAGCTGGTAATACGAATGGTACAGGTGCAGCTGCCTCTTTTAAAAACCCAACAGGCATTGCGATTGATAATAGTGGAAACCTATATGTAACTGATTATTCGAACCATAGTATTCGGAAAATTACTTCTGCTGGTGTAGTAACTACATTAGCTGGGCCAGTGGGCGCCTCAGGAATATGGGGTACAACAAACGGCACAGGTACAAGTGCTCGATTTAATTATCCCTACCATATAGCGATAGATAGCTACGGCAATTTATATACAACCGATATGGGCAACCAAAAAGTTCGTAAAATTACTACAGCGGGTGTTGTGTCAAATTATGTGGGAGGTGGTACTGTCGGAAATGTTGATGGCGTAAGAACCGCAGCAAGTTTTAATTTTCCTCGAGGTATAGCAATAGATGCAGATGACAATCTGTATGTTGGCGATTATAGCAATCATCTTGTTAGGAAGATATGTCCATTTAGCTACGGAAAGAATATTACTATCGACCACACCAAGGTTTCCGGAAGTTCAAGCCATACCGATTTTCCTGTTCTAATTTCTTTTACGGATAATGATTTAAGAACTACATCGAACTCAGGTCATGTCCAAAACTCCAATGGATATGATATTGTGTTTAAAAACGCTGATGGTACGAGTCTTCTCACTCATCAAGTTGAAAAGTATGATGCCTCCACAGGTGAGTATATTGCTTGGGTAAAAGTTCCTTCATTGTCAGCAACTAGTAATACTGAACTTACGATGTACTATGGTAACCCAAGTCTAATAACGGATCTCTCGTCTACGATGACTTGGAACTCTGATTATATTGTTAACATGCACATGGATGATAATCCAACGGGTACAATTGGAAACTCAAGTCAACAAACATTTACAGCATCTAGTTTTGGGTCAATGACCTCAAGTGATGTTGTAACAGGGAAAATCGGAAGTGGAACCGACTTCGACGGCAGTAATGATGGTTTTGTGATGAGTGATAACAATACGCTCGATTTAAATACCAGTGATTTCAGTTTTTCATGTTGGTTTAAATCGGATGCAATTGGCGGTGTCTACCAAACACTCTTTAATAAAAAGGGTACAGGTGGGGGTCATAATGGTTTTGGAGCGGTATACGTTAATCCAAATGGAGCAATTACCTTCTATTATAAGGGTATAGGGGGAACCCAAGGCGGAGGAGTTTCAGCTGATGGTATCGTAAGTGCAAATACCTGGTACAATCTACATATAACCTGTGATGTCGCCAATAATTTAGTGAAGATTTATTTAGATGGTAATTCAGTTTTAAGTGCTGCAGTGGATGCAGGCACTTCACTTGCAAATGGTCACCATCAGTATTTTGGATCTTTTAATACAGCCTCTCATCGTTTTAATGGCGTTCTGGACGAAATGAGAATTGCATTGACCGATTTTTCAAGTGATTGGATTACAACAGAATACAACAATCAAAACTCTCCTTCCACTTTTTATTCGATAGCTTCTCAGTTAAATGGGAGCTCTGCTGCTTTACCCGTAGAACTTATACGTTTTGATGCGGATCCAGGAGCAAATCACACAGCAAAACTTCACTGGGCTACAGCTAGTGAGATGAACAATAGTCACTTCGCGATAGAACGCAGTTATGATGGTAGAAATTTTGAAACCTTAGAAAATGTAGCAGGTAATGGTACTACAAAACAACTCATAGAATATTATTTTACGGATAAGAGCCTAGCAAAGAGACAAAATGAGGCCTACTACAGGCTCAAACAAGTAGACTACGACGGTGCTTTTGCGTATTCAGATATTCGTGCAGTACGTTTTGATGTTTTGGAAGATCGCATAGACATAGCAGCGTACCCAAATCCATTTTCGGATGATGTGACGGTTATGGTCAACTTATCTCCTGGAGATAAGTACAACCTCAAAATAACAGACATAAATGGTGTTGTGGTATATCAAGAAAACCAGGTCTTCACCAATGGTATTCACCAGTTTAATCTATCCGATTGGATCTCAGGACTATATATTATCGAAGTAGCTTCTGATATAGCATCGAAGCATATCAAGCTGGTAAAGAAATAGAAAGATTAGATAGTAGGCTAAGAGTCTCTATTAAAATACACACAGAGTCTCGCCGTTAGGCGAGACTTTTTTATGCTTACAGGTTTTATTTAGCCCATCTGCAAATCCGATAGCGTATTTTAACTGTCCAAATCAGAGATTCTATTCTGTACCAAGGATTTTTCTATACGGCAAAATCCGGGTCTTATTCTTGATAGCGTGCATAATTAAGTCATATAGGGCTTATTTTTGTCCCAATGATAATCAGAAGCAAAGCTCCGCTAAGATTAGGTTTAGCAGGTGGAGGTACAGACGTCAGCCCATACGCAGACTTACACGGTGGTTCCATCTTAAATGCGACCATCAATATGTATGCTCACACGACTATTATCCCAACTTCTACAGGTAAGATTAAATTAGAAGCTCAAGATATGGGAGAGTCAGAAATACTGGACTCCGCAGAATATTTGGACCCAACAGGTAAACTAGCATTGCTCAAAGGCGTATACAATAGAGTCGTAAAACAATTTGTCAAAAAACCGCTTTCTTTTGAAATCTACACCCGAGTAGACGCTCCTCCAGGTTCTGGTCTAGGAAGTAGTAGTACGCTTGTAGTTAGTATGTTAGGAGCATTTGCAGAATGGCAAAATATTCCGTTGGGCGAGTATGATATTGCTCATTTGGCCTATGAGATAGAACGAGTAGATCTAGGATTAGCCGGCGGTCGTCAAGACCAGTATGCAGCTACTTTTGGTGGGTTCAATTTTATGGAGTTTTATAAGGAGGATAAAGTAATTGTAAATCCGCTTAGAATAAAACAACGGTATGCCGCTGAGTTAGAGCACAACCTTGTGCTTTTTTATATGGGAACAAGCAGAGAATCTGCCAAAATCATTGAGCAGCAAACACAAAATATTAATAATAGCAATGAAACAGCCATAGAAGCTACACACAACCTAAAAGCACAAAGTATAAGAATGAAAGAGGCTATACTCATGGGTAAAACCAATGCTATAGGGGAAGTGATGCACTCGGGTTGGGAATCAAAGAAAAAAATGGCAGAAGGAATAAGTAATCCTATCATAGATGAAATATACGCAACAGCATTACAAAACGGTGCCACAGGTGGTAAAATAAGTGGTGCAGGTGGTGGTGGTTACTTCTTTTTTTATTGTCCCAATGTTTCTAGAACAAGACTTATAAAAAGTTTAGAGCCTTTTGGTGTGAAGGCTCAGCATTATCACTTTACAAGAGAAGGACTTTATACCTACACGGTAACAGAATGAAATTAGATGTAATCATACTTGCAGGTGGCCTAGGTACACGGCTTGCCAGTGTAGTGAGTGATGTACCCAAACCAATGGCTCCTGTTGCAGGAAAGCCTTTTTTGGAACAAGTACTGAAAAGTTTACCCGCACAGCACATCGCCAAAGTTATCTTGGCCGTAGGATACAAATACGAAAAAATTGAAGAGTATTATGGCTCAGTGTATAATACAATACCACTGGAGTATTCAATAGAAACAGAACCTTTGGGTACCGGTGGAGGAATAGGTAGAGCGCTCCGAAAGTGTACGTCTGAACACATTCTTATCCTCAACGGAGATACTTCCTTCGATGTCAACCTCGAAGAATTGATTCACGTACACCAAACAGAACAGGCCTTGTTAACGCTTGCATTGAAACAAATGGATAGCCCTGATAGGTACGGTACGGTATTGTTAGAGAAAAATACAATTGTTCGTTTTCAGGAGAAACAAACTGGTTTGTCTACGGGCCTTATCAATGGGGGAGTATATATAGCAAGCAAAGCGTTGATCTCAGAATTGCCCCAAATAGAGAAATACTCTTTTGAATCCGAAATATTGGAAGGTAAGGTCACTAGCGGTCGATTGAAAGGATATATTTCTAAAGGATTATTTATTGATATAGGAATACCAGCAGACTATGAACGAGCACAAAGCATATTTGCCTAGCAGAACGGAGCGTAAAGACTACACGTTGTTCTTAGATAGAGACGGTGTGCTCAACGAGCCTATCGTGGATGACTACGCGCGCCAACCCTCAGATTTAATATTGGTCAGTGAATTGGCTAATTCAATAGAGGCACTTTTAGTACAATTCAAACGGGTTATTCTGGTAACAAATCAACAAGGTGTAGGGCGAAAAGTCATGTCTGACATAGATCTAGAAGACGTTCACTTAAAAATGTATAACCATCTCAAAAATAGAGATGTACAGTGGTTTGATGCTGCTTTTTTTGCACCTTATTTAAAGACAGAAAATCATACATGGCGTAAACCCAATAATGGTATGCTGCATAAAGCCAGAGCCTATTTTCCGGATATAGATTGGAAGAAGAGTATTATGGTAGGTGATTCCCCTGGCGATATGCAATTAGCTGATTCTCTTGGTATTATAAAAGTCCGTATTGCTAATCCTCAGTTTAGTTTTGATAACCAAGATTTTAAATTTGATACAGTTGCTGACTTTGTCGCTGCAGAATAAAACTATTCCTTTGGTACAACTATTGTAGTATTTAAAACGTTTTAAATTAAAAAAAGTATTATCTTTTCAATATCTACTTATTTTGAACCAAGTGCTAAAACATATTATTCTTAGTTGTTTTCTTTTGTCACTCGGACTTTCTGTGCAGGCAACCCACCTGGTAGGCGGCTACATGAATTATTCATTTGTAGGTAAATTGGCCAATGGAGATTCACGGTATAAGATTAGTTTCAATGTGTACAGAGATTGTGATGATGGTGTTCCTCTGGATGATAAAATTACGCTTGGAGTATACCTTAACGATCCCAATACATCACAAAATCAGAAACCAAGTTTCAATAGAATTTTACTGAGAAGAGTAGAGGCCCCTGGTTCTGTAGATTGCCCAGATATCCGTGCAAATGTATGTATAGAATATGGCTTGTACGAGGGTATTATTACGCTTAAACCATACTCAGAGGGCTATCATATCACGTATACACGGTGCTGTAGAAATGTTCAAAATAATATTACACAAAGTGGCGCCCAACCATCCCAAGGACAAACCTACTATTGTTTTATACCCAATACAGACTTAGAAAACAATTCGCCAGCATTCTATGGTGTGCCTAGTCCGTATATGTGTGCCAATGATACCACCTCTTTTCTGTTTGATGCAGTAGACCAAGACGGAGATAGTTTAGCCTACCGCATTATGAGGCCTTTTAACTCCGGCGGTACTGGTGCTCTTATACCAGAACCCTCTATTACGCTGGATACCCCACTGCTTGCCTACAAACCAGGTTTTAGCTTTCAGCAACCGTTCGGTGCTACGGGTCATACGTTTATTGATGGGCAGACAGGGTATACAGAGCTATTTTCAGCACAAACAGGTAGGTATGTAGTAGGCGTTGAAGTTAGAGAGTTTCGTAACGGGATATTAATTAGTAGAACACGACTAGATCTATCCATAATTGTATTAGACTGTGCTATCAATAAAACACCTGATTTAGAAATTGACAAGGAAAAGAGACTACGGGTAGAAGCAGGGGTCGAAATCTGTTTCAATGTCACTGCATCAGATATAAGTGACCCCAATGGTGATATTGTTAGATTATCTGGGCGAGGTGCTTTACTAGGAGACGCTGGAGGAATTTCTGGTACACAAGCCACTTTTAGAGATACAGCTGGTCAACCAATTGTGACCAGTGAGTTTTGTTGGACCCCAGATTGTGATGCCGCCCGGCCACAGCCCTATTTCGTCTATTTCTCCGTAGAGGATGGAGGATGCCCACCCAAGTTTAACAATCTCGATGTCATAATACATGTAGACAGTTTTGAAGGAGCAAAAATATTAATAGGACCGGATAACGTATGTGCAGGTGATGTACACGTATATACGGTCTCAGATGGAGGTAGCTCATCTGCTTACGAGTGGGAGGTGACACAAGGTACCATTCAGGGAGTAACAAATGAAGATGAAGTAAGTATCCTATGGGATGGCACAGGTGTAGGTAAGGTTAGGGTGCGAGAAGTCAATGCCGGAGGTTGTATAGGTGAGTGGATAGAGGTAGACGTGACACTTGTAGAAAGCCCCCCTTCGCCAGTTATTACAGGTAAAGATACCGTATGCCAAAATGAAGCAGGACTATTGTATACCGTAGGTACAACAGTTGGAGCTTCGTACTACTGGAATACCGTAAATGCTACTATTGATACAGAAAATGACAATCAAATTCGCTTAGGTGCTTATGGACAGCCCACTTTTATAGTACAAGCTGCAGTCACTAACGCTGCAGGATGCATAAGTGATACGGTAGAGAAAGAAGTATTCGTGAGCATTCCAAACCCTACACTTACAGGCCCTATGGTAGTTTGTCCCAATTCTAAGAACATAAAATACATCGCCGCTGGAGCCAGTACCTCCATTTTTGTTTGGAGTGTGGTAGGTGGTACTATGACAAGTGGTGGCAATACCAATACGTCTACAGTAGATTGGGGAGACGAAGGTTTTGGCACGGTAGAAGTAGAAGAAACAGATAAATTTGGGTGTGTAAGTGTACCGTTCGTACTCAACGTAAATAAGACCTATGTTTTAGCGGTAGACAGTATAGTTGGGCCATTTGAAGTATGTGAGTTTGATCTGGGCGTGGGGTATAGCGTAGTAGAATCAAACGGTAGCGTATATGA
>CAJXIQ010000084.1 GCA_913054375.1 uncultured Bacteroidota bacterium | reverse complement strand
CCAGTAGAACCTAATGGTTTACCATTGAAATCTGATTCTACGTTGGGTGCTAAGTCTGGATTCTCATCCACTTTTGACTTGCTTGGATAACGCCGTGAACGGATCGCATCTAGTGCTGCTTTTACTTCGTTTGATTTGGAGTAGGGAGCGGGTGCTACGCTGCCTCTGTTTAGACTAATCACGTCTAAATCTGCGTCGTCCATAAAATTTATGGTCCATTGCGCTAATACCGGTACATTTTTTACTTTTTCGAAGTTTGACTGGGCTTGTGCACTGCTTAATGCTACTACAACGATAAGTATTGATATATATCTTTTCATGTATCCTTCAAATATACAGTAGTACATCTTATGGTTTTATGTTTGCCATGTTGGCTTTTGTGAAAAAAGTGCTACTTATGGCCTTATTAAAGGCCATATTGCTATAAACCACGGTAGTGCTGTGTCCCGGTTTATCCGTAGGAGTCATCACCATTTTACTAGCAAGTATTTTCCCTCCCATACTTTTTATTTTACTAGCTACCATCGTATTTACAGGCTCTAGATCTTCATCATAAAACACTGTTTTGAGTTGTATGTAATCCTTCTTGTCTATGTAAGTTACCAGCTTCCCCCAGAGCACATCTGCATCTACTCGTGGAGTTAGTGTTATCTCGTAGCATTCTCGTGTACTTACCGTTTGAGAACCAGTTACCACGGCAGAGTAGTCTTTGGTCAGTCGAGTAAGTTTTACAAGATCATCTGTGCTCATGTCGGTACCCATCCAATTTTGGCTGAGCAATGCGGCAGGTAATTTTACCGTTTTTCTAATTTTTGGCAGGTAGTTGTAGACATTACTCTTGGCTTTGAGGTATACCGTACCTTTATCCTTATCGGGACCCATGACATAAGCAACCGCATACTCAGTGCCTTTAGACCATGTTTTCAAATGCATATTTTTCGTCCACCGCGGGCGCTTGATGGTAATACTCATTGTGGATATGACAGAACTAGACTTCAGTTTTTGTTCTGCTCTGGCTAGTATTGTATCTGCAGTGGGTGTATTCATAGAAAGAGCGATACTACCCAGTAGTACTATCCCAAGAAATTGTATGTTTTTAATGCTCACGATGATCATAACAGTTTAGCGTTTAGTTTGATTGTAAATTCCATTACTTTTCCTTCTTACTAGCTACTCCAATCGATCAAACACAAAAGTAGTATTACGCTTTGATATGCACGTCAGTTATAAGCAACATGAAATATTCGTTGTCCCTTTTAGGATCTCAACCGATTGCTAACGCCCTTTTTGGAGGATATATTTATTTGTAGTCCTTTGTTACTTTACAATCATTCTATAATGTGACATAACACCCAAAACTATTAATCAATTTTCATATACTCTTCACTCACAATTTTTACCTTCGCCACATGACCAGAGAAGAGTATATAGAAAACCATAAGGATAAATTTCTAGACGAGCTTTTTGACTTGCTTAGAATACCCAGTATAAGTGCAGACAGTGCATTCAATTCTGACGTACAAAAATGTGCAGAGTATGTAGCAAATCGCTTAAAAGAAGCGGGTGCTGACAATGTAACCCTCGAAGAAACCGCTGGCTACCCAATCGTGTATGGCGAGAAAATGGTAGATCCCAACAAGCCAACGATATTGGTATACGGTCACTATGATGTTCAACCAAGTGTACCCGATGAGTTGTGGCATACACCTCCTTTTGAGCCAACGATAAAAGACGGCAACATCTACGCACGTGGAGCGTGTGATGACAAAGGACAAATGTACATGCACCTCAAGGCTTTTGAGACGATGATGGAGACAAACACCCTATCGTGTAACGTTAAGTTCATGATAGAAGGGGAAGAAGAAGTAGGGTCAACTAACCTTGGCATCTACGTGGCTGCCAATAAAGAAAAACTAGCTGCAGATGTAGTCTTGATATCGGATACAGGAATGATAGCCAATGACATCCCGAGTATAGCTACTGGACTGCGTGGCCTTAGCTATGTAGAAGTAGAAGTTACGGGTCCAAATATTGATTTACACTCAGGTTCCTTTGGTGGAGCGGTAGGCAACCCTATTAATGTGCTTTGCGATATGATAAGCAGCCTGCACGATGAAAATAGACATATTACCATACCTGGATTTTACGACAAGGTAGAAGTGGTAAGCGACGCCGATAGAGCTGCAATGGCAGAAACACCATTTAGCCTAGACAAATATAAAGCACAGCTAAAGGTAGATGACGTGATGGGAGAAAAAGGATACTCTACCATAGAGCGAACTGGAATACGCCCTACCCTAGACGTAAACGGGATATGGGGTGGATACACCGGCGAAGGAGCCAAAACAGTTTTACCTAGCAAAGCATACGCTAAAATCAGTATGCGATTGGTGCCAAATCAAACATCGGAAGAAATCACTCAAATGTTTCAAAAGCATTTTGAGAGCATAGCCCCAAAATCAGTAAAAGTAGTGGTAACCCCACACCATGGTGGTGAAGCAGCAGTAACTCCAACAGATAGCAAGGCTTTTCGTGCTGCCAGCAAGGCAATGGAAAAAACATTTGGCAAAAAACCGGTACCAACTAGAGGTGGTGGAAGCATTCCTATTGTTGCTCTATTCGAAGAGATATTGGGCCTTAAAACAGTACTCTTTGGTTTTGGGTTGGATACAGATGCTATACACTCACCCAACGAGAAATACGGTTTATTCAATTTCTATAAAGGCATAGAAACCATTCCTTATTTCTACGAGTATTTTAGTGAAGGCGAGTAGATCTAGCTGAATGATTTATACAACGTGCATTCACATTAGTGGTGCACGTTTTTTTATGGCTATTCCTACAACAGGAATTGAGGATCAATGGCAATATAAATACCTCAAACAACAAATAGAATCGGGTAGATGTTAAATTTGTGCATCTACACGACATGGCTCGACAAAAAAATAAACACAACGATTTCGGGTTAGGAGAAAAAGCTTCGTCTGGGAGATACCGTATGCTCAATAAAGACGGGAGTTTCAATATTCGTAAGAAGAACATATCATTTGGGCAACGGATAAACTTTTTTCACACCCTTGTAACCATGCCCATACTCCACTTTGTTCTGGTCATACTAGCAAGCTATTTAGTAGTGAATCTTGTTTTTGCTACCGTGTACTTTGCTATTGGTGTAGAGAATCTTACGGGTATCCAAGGCACGACTGACGTCGACAATTTTTTAGAAGCCTTTTTTTTTAGTGCACAAACGATTACGACCTTGGGTTACGGTAGAGTAGCCCCTATTAGCCTACTAGCCAACGTAGTGGCCGCTATTGAGTCTATGCTGGGTCTACTGAGTTTCGCACTCGCTACAGGGATGGTCTATGGCCGTTTCTCTAAGGCTTCTGCCAAAATAATGTACAGTGACCACGCAGTCATAGCTCCTTACGGCGGTATCAATGGCTTCATGTTTCGCTTGCTGAATCCGCATGATACGCAACTTCTAGAGGTAGAGGTGAATATATCGATGTCACTACTTAGACAGAATTCTAATTTACGGGATTTTTACAACTTAAAACTGGAGCGTTCTTCTGTTGTATTCTTACCCAGTTTGTGGACCGTAGTGCATCCTATAGACGATAAAAGCCCGTTGCATAGTCTCAATGAGGAGCAACTTAAGACTAAAGATGCCGAGTTCATAATCGTGCTAAAGGCTTTTGATGAATCTTTTTCTCAAGTGGTATACTCTCGCACGTCATACAAAGCAGATGAACTAAGATGGGGCAAAAAATTCAATTATATAATAGAACAAAACGCAGATGGAATTGTGGTAGATGCTAGTAGAATTGACGAATCAGAAAATGCACCCCTCAATTAAATAGCACCTACCTTTCAACTCAATTACTTAAAAAATTATGTCGCCATTTATCAAACACGCACTCCTCTTTCTAGTGATCAACTTTGCTGCCTTGGGTATAGGCGGCTTCTTGATGGGAGAAGGACCTACAGGAGAATACTACCAAACGCTAAACAAAGCCCCATGGACACCTCCAGGATGGGTGTTCGGAGCTGCATGGACCACCATAATGATATGCTTCAGTTTCTATATGGCCTGTTGGCTAAAATATGAAAACGATACGATCGTGTGGACCTTATTCACCTTACAATTTGCACTCAATGTAGGTTGGAATCCTCTATTCTTCGATTTGCATATGGCATTCCCTGCACTTCTAGTTATCGCCATACTTACTGCCTTAGTTGGTTATTTTTTATTTGCCAATTGGAGTCTACTGGGCACCCAATCATTACTCATAGCACCGTATTTTGTTTGGCTTTGCATAGCCACTTCCCTCAACGGGTATATTTTGGCCTATAATTAAAGACCAGAAGCCTACTATACTCTGGTTTGGCACCTGGCATTAAGAATAACATCACTGATAACACAAATGTCCTCCAAGCAAGTCTAATTAGCATTGACTTTCTGATCTTTATAGCTCAAGATCATGCGTACTTTTAGATTTTATCTATCCATAATACTCAACGAACTGATTTTCAGTTTCGTAAAGTTTTATACAATGTAACTGTACGTCATCAGGTAATTCTGGGAGTATTTGTTCCCATATTTTCATTACGATATTTTCTATGCTCGGCATTATGTCTTTCAGGAAATCTACATCCACATTGAAATTTCTATGGTCAAGTTTAGACACCACCTTTTCATTCAGTATAACCTTTAGTTTCTTTAGATCCATGACAAAGCCGGTATCTAAATTGGGTTCGCCCTTAACCGTAACATACAGGTCAAAATTATGCCCATGCCAGTTCTTATTGGCACATCTACCAAAAATTTCCTCATTCTTCTCCTCGCTCCACTTTGGATTGTAGAGCTTATGCGCTCCATTGAAATGCACTTTGCGTGTTACGTATACCATTAGACGACTGCAAAAGTAAGCTTAAGTCTAAAATTAAATCCAAGAGAAGTTAAACAACATTAAAAATATCTGTAACACGTAGACCAAAAACCGCTTTACACACAGGTGTTGCGGCCAAATAAAACACGCACCAATCCGCACATTTACTTGTCCAACAGTACAAATCACTCACTGAATAAACGCAGACAAACAACATAAATTTGTACAATACACTTAAATTCGCCCAATGGCGATACTCGTTACCGGTGCAGCAGGATTTATAGGTAGTTGTTTGGTTTCTTTTCTCAATGAAAAGGGCCTTTCAGATCTCGTTCTCGTAGATGATTTTAGCAAGACGCAAAAAGCTAGAAACTTGGAAGGGAAGGCATATACAGCCAAGATAGATAGGGACGTATTTTTACAGGACATGGGTCGCCATAGCATAGACTTTGTATTCCATATAGGTGCACGTACCGATACTACAGAATTTGATACCAACATATTTGACAAGCTCAATATGGCCTATTCTCAACAACTTTGGAAGTATTGCACTAAAAATAACATCCCCTTTCTATACGCTTCTTCAGCAGCTACTTATGGAGGTGGTGAGCACGGATTTGATGATACGGCAGACATCGCTCCACTGGCACCCCTTAATCCGTATGGGGACAGCAAGCAAAACTTTGATAAGTGGGTACTTCAACAAAATAGTGCGCCTCCTTTTTGGGTGGGATTAAAGTTTTTTAATGTCTTTGGGCCAAACGAATACCACAAAGGCAGAATGGCAAGTGTCATACTACACGCTTTTAATCAGATAAAAGAAAATGGGAGTCTCAAGCTATTCGAGAGCCATAATCCAGCGTACACCCATGGTGGGCAAATACGTGATTTTATTTATGTAAAAGACTTGTTAAACTTAATGTGGTTTTGGTACGATACCAAAGAACATAGTGGAGTATATAATGCAGGCACTGGCAAGGCACGCACCTTTAATGACTTGGCCCGAGCTATTTTTGTTGCGGTAGAAAAAACACCGCAGATAAACTATATCCCTACTCCAGAAGATATTCGTGATAAGTACCAGTACTTTACCGAAGCTAAGATGGAGAAGACCCGAAAAGCAGGATACGATAAACCATTCTATGACCTAGAAGATGCTGTAAAAGACTACGTACTAAAATATCTCGTTCCCAACACAACATATTGAAAACAGCACTACAAATAGCATGGATAATTGGCATTTTTGCAACAGCAATACTTGTAGGCAAACTCACCTCCAGAGATGCAGTAAATTCGGACAGTGAATTATTGGATGTAGCTCCATTTCTGCTAGAATTAGAGAAGGAAAGTGATGAGCTATTCAAAGAATTATCGCCAATAGGCTTTGACCAACCATCGCACCAGAAAGCTATATCACTGCGAAAAAAAAGATGGTATATCCTTGGAACAGAACGAGGTAGCCTCTCCTACTGGAATAGCAATAAAATAGGTATTGACACCTCCATTCTTACTCTAGAGCATTATCCTGCGCTGTATCAGTATGGAGATGACTTATACGCCGTATTCAAAAAAAGTTTGACTAAATACTTTGCTTTCCGTCTAGCAAACGATGGCAAGATTCACCCGCGACTGACTAAGCACTCAGACAAGTTTAGCAACAAATACCTGCTAGACACAGAATTAAAAAAAGAGGCCATAGGCTCTATCCTCCCATTTCAAACCATAAAGAGAACCAAACATGCATTCCTAAACCTTGCCCTTTTTTGTAGTTTTATATTCATATGCTTGACCCTTTGGTATGCAAAAATCGAACACATAGGATTGTATGTAACGTCTACCATAGTTGTGGGTATCAATGTGCTCACCTACTACTGTGTGCAACTGCCCTTAAATGATTATTTCTTGGTTGCAGCAGACAGCATTAGTGATATGAGCGGATTACAACTCAATGTAATCCTCTACATACACCTGATAAGTTTGGTAGCACTTAGTCTCTCCCTATTTTCTATACTAAAAAAACTGCCCAAACTAGCCAATGCTTTCTTACTCACTATTGGCATACTATTCCTTGCAGATTTCTTCTTAGACCTCAATGCTCATATTGTTCATAGATCTGCTATTCCATTCGATTTTGAAAAATTATTTAACTTAAATAGCGCCTCATTTTCAGCTCTCAGTTTTGTTTGTATCTCATTCATTTCATTGTGGCTTCTTATTCACCATACTAGGCTTGCTGCTTTAATAGATCGTGGTACCTGGCTAGCCATAGTTGCAAGTATTCTGGTATTCATAATATTTCAATACTGGGATGCGAACAGAACTCTGATTAGTCTCTCTCGACCAGTACTCCTTGTGGGTCTTTGTGTTTTTATACTTAAACGGCATATCAAACCACGATGGACCATCTATACCTTTTTTGTAATCACTGCATTGCTTACAGCATCTATTATAGCAGAAAATCATAAAGAACGGGACAACGAGATAGCACAACACTATGCTATTCGATTGGTAAATAACGAGGACCCCAGAGCAGAAATAGCACTTCAAAGTTTTGAAAATGAGCTTGCACAAGAGTTTTTAGTGCCAGAAGATTATCATAATTTTATACGCAAAAAAGAGAGCATAGAAAGCAGACTAAAACATTTGTACTTCACTAATTATTTGGAAAAATACGAACTTAAGCTTCTTAGTTTTAGTCCAGACGGAAGTAATATAAATGGCAGTAGCTTGTACACTTTTGGCTATCTTGATAGCCTTTTCAACAACCATACCAGCCGTACACAGAGTGCGTATTTTTATAGATTAGACAATACATCAGGACTAAATGGATACATTGCAGAGTACGAAAATTGCGACCTAGCGGGTCAATATGGAAGTACATACATACTGTTGCAGCCACGCGTAGTACAGTCAGATTTTTTATACCCCGAGGTTTTTAAAAACCAAGAAGACAAGCCTCTCACATCCCTAAACGATTATTCATTTGGGCTCTATTTTAATGATCAGTTGGTGAGTCAGAAAGGCAATTACTCCTACCAACTTAATGCACTACCAACTAACGAGCATTCACTGTTTTCTATTTCTGCCATGCATCACTTTAGCTACAGCATAGGGCAGTATAAAGTGGTACTTAGCAAACGAGAAAACACCCTAAGAGCTTGGTTATCTACTTTTACGTTTACACTAGTCACCCTGCTACTTATTGGCATACTGAGTTCACTAGCTGCCTACTTTTTTATGGGCAAAGAGCATCCCCTCACTCGGGCATTTTTACCCTTCAGTAATCGATTCTTGAGCACAAGGATACAGACTTCACTTACCATCATACTGCTCACAGGTTTGCTTCTTTCGGTTTATATTATTATTGGTTTCATACAAGCCAACTATAACCAAAATTTAGAGGATCAACTTCTGAATAAGGTAAAAAGCATATCGGCAACCCTCCAAAA
>CAJXIQ010000083.1 GCA_913054375.1 uncultured Bacteroidota bacterium | reverse complement strand
CTGGATAACCTCAGCAGCGCCAATGACTCTGTATTACTCAAAAATATTCTAGAAAGCGATTCACAACAGATAGATGTTCAAGATGCAGGAACGGCTTTCAGATTTCTGGTTGCTGTGACTGCGATAGGTAAAGGCGATTATGTTATACAGGGCACCCAGCGACTCCATGAGCGACCTATTCGTGATTTGGTAGATGCATTGAAATTGTTTGGTGCGGATATCACTTATTTAGAAAAAGAAGGGTTCGCACCTTTGCGAATCGTAGGCAATAAACTCAAGGCAACGAGTAATCTCATAGATGTTACTAAGGTGAAAAGCAGTCAATTTATTTCTGCTATACTTCTCATTGCACCGCTCATAGAAGGTGAGTTTAATCTCAAAGTGGATACGAAGATGTCTTCGTACTCTTATGTTATACTGACTATGTCTTGTTTGCGTAGAATGGGTTTCTCTGTTTCTGTAAAAGGAAGGTATATCTCTGTGAGCAAACAACAGAAATTTGATGGAGAATATTTTCTGGTAGAACCAGATTGGAGCTCATTTTATTACTGGTTTAGTATGGCTCATCTGAGTAAAAAATGTGACTTATTCTTCCCCGGTCTCCGTTTAGATAATATGCAAAAAGAGCGTAAGTTTCTTTTTGAGGTTGGGAATACAAGAATGGCTTTTGAAGAAACGGCGGGTGGTATGCGCATCGTAAAGAAAGAACAAGGTGATGCGGAGTACCCCAGTATGTTGCAATTTTCGCAACGCTCAGATAGTGTGATGACCTTTGGTATTTTACTGCCCGCAATCGGTTGTAAATACAGCAAAATAAAGGGGCTAGAAAGTTTGAAGTACAAAGAATGTGATAGAGAAATGGCCCTTACAGAACAGCTACAACAAATTGGAGTAAAGCTAGAGAAAGAGGATGGCTATTGGGAGCTTAACTCAAAAAACTATGAGCTAAAATCAGGCACTCTTTTTAAAAGCTACAATGATCATCGTATGGCTATGTGTGTAGCTCCGTTAGCCATCAAAGAATCGATACGCATTGAGGATGAAACCGTTGTTAAAAAATCATATCCACATTTTTGGGAAGATTTGAAATCTGTCGGATTTCAAATCCTATAGGATAGAAATCATACTTATCTTTGTAACCTTGAACGTACTCGGTAAAAATATTAGACTTACAAGCTATGGCGAATCGCACGGAGAGGTAGTAGGAGCTGTGCTTGATGGTTTTCCTGCGGGATATGAGTTGAACAAAAAATTTATACAGCTTCAACTTAATAGAAGAAAGCCAGGTCAAAGCAGTATAACCACACCACGCAAAGAAGCCGATGAGGTTATTATTGATAGTGGAGTATTTAAGGGCAAAACAACCGGAGCACCTATTCATTTTCAGCTAAAAAACAATAATGCCAAACCCAAAGACTACGCTCATCTAAAAGAAGTCTATCGACCAAGTCATGCCGACTATACCTATGATGCGCGCTATGGTGAGGGAAATAGGGACTATAGAGGTGGCGGTAGGAGCAGTGCGCGTATTACTGCCGGTTGGGTAGCTGCGGGAGCCCTGGTTCAAGATTTTTTAGCCACGCAAGAAGGCATAAAAGTGTCTGCCTATGTAAAGCAACTTGGTGACATATGTTTAGAGGCTGAAGCTCAGTATTACAGCCAAGAAGAAGTAGATGCATCAATAGTGAGGTGCCCAAATCCAATGATTGCTACCAAAATGATAGCAGCAATAGAACGCGCTCACAAAGATAAGGATAGCCTAGGTGCAATAATAGAATGTGTTATACGCGGGGTGCCAGCCGGCCTGGGAAATCCTGTGTTTGACAAAATAAATGCGACTCTAGGTCACGCTATGCTAAGTATCAATGCAGTAAAGGGGTTTGAACTAGGTGGCGGATTTGAAATGAGCAGTAAACGGGGTTCCGAAGTCAACGATGCTTTTGAAATTGTGGATGGCATACCAATAACCAAGACGAATAACTCTGGGGGTATACAAGGTGGTATTACCAATGGCATGGATATTGTGTTTCGAGTAGCTTTCAAACCTACCGCAACTATTGGCATATTACAACATACAATAACTACGGAAGGACAAGAAGTAGAGCTAGAAGCCACTGGCCGGCATGATCCGTGTGTGGTCCCAAGAGCAGTGCCGATAGTAGAAACATTGGCTGCTTTGGTTGTAGGAGATTACATTTTTTAAACGCTGGTAATAATAAGATTGAACTTTTAGATTTATACACTTCTGTTTGCGTTTATCAATCCGTTTTCGTGATCGCTGTGATATAAATAGTACCGATTAGAACCAAAAATATAGAATATAAATCGTGCCCCAATCAGTAGATTACTCCTCCCCATCTTTGTATAGTAAATTGAAGTCGATAACTCCCAAACAATAAATACCCTATATGCAAAAAGCAATCGTTTTCATACTTGGAGCGTATCTCAACGTGATCAATATTCTTTCAAAGAAAATAGGAGGTAAACATGCATTCCTACTGTTCTGTTATCCTTTTCCTGTGAAACTAAAATCTGTGCAAGCAGAGTTTCTAAGAACCAGTGAACAATCGTTCTATGATTTTAATGGTAAAAAAATAGCAACCTACAAGTGGGGTACGGGTTCGAAGATCATACTATGCCTGCACGGATGGCAGAGCCAGAGTTACAGGTGGAGAAAGTATATTGAAGCTTTGGATAAGCAGAAGTATACAATCATCAGCATAGATGCACCTGCACACGGTAATTCTGATGGAAAAATTTTTAATGTGCCCATGTACGTAAAGCTCATAGAGCAGCTTATTGCGTTGCATAACGTAGACTTTATTCTTGCTCACAGTTTGGGTGCTTTTTCTACACTGTGTTTATTCTATGAGAAGCCTGCGCTAGCCCGTAGTAAGGTGGTTCTGATGGGAACACCAGGAGAAGCTTCGGAGTTTATAGATGAGTACGCAAGAGTGTTGAAAACACATCCACGGGTAAAAGCAAATTTGGAAGCTTATTTCTTGGCATATGCCGGATTAACGCCCGCATACTACTCTACAATCCGATTTGCCTCAGAACAGACCTCGCCAGCATTGCTCATACACGATAAGCAGGACATAGAAGCTCCCTATCATTATGCCAAGAAAATAGCCAATTTATGGCCAAATGCGACCTTGTTTACGACCGATGGTTTTGGTCATAAACTGCGCGATATTAGTGTGGTAAATGCGGTTGTAGATTTCTTTGATTAAGTGTTATTTAGGTTCATTTAGTAAAAAACATTAACATTGACGCTATGAAAAAAATAGCTCTGCACTGGCAGGTTATCATAGCGCTAGTATTTGGGATAATTTATGCCGCGGGCATAGTTTATTATGCTGATGTAAATAATACCAAAGAGGGCATACAGTTTACTGCAGATTATGTAGCACCCTTCGGAGAAATATTTGTAAATGTACTGAAACTTATTGCGGTTCCGATGGTGCTTTTTTCTATCATAGCAGGAATTGGAAGCCTCAAAAACATAAAGCAGCTTGGTGGTATAGGTATAAAAACATTGCTTATTTATGTGGGTACAACCATGAGTGCTATACTCATTGGTTTGTTGCTTGTGAATCTTATTAAACCTGGGACATTTCCTTCTGAAGCCTCCAGAATAGAAAAAAGAATAGAGTATGAATTGTGGCTAGCTGAAACGCCCTCAGCACCCCGATTAGATGATAAAAGTTTTCTCACCAACCCCTTGTATGCAGATCAGGTGGGCGGCATTCGCACGAGAATGGCTTCAGCAACCATTGACCCTGATACACAAGATAAGTTAGACAAGGCAGCACTAGAAAAGACGAAGGGTCCATTGTTCAAGCTGGTAGATATTTTTCCGTCCAATATTCTCCACGCAATTTCAGATGATAAAGGGAAGTCAAATATGTTACAAGTCATATTTTTTGCGATATTTTTTGGTGTTGTTTTAGTACAGTTGCCCAAAAAGCATTCAAAACCCGTCCGTAAATTGGTGCATGGTTTGAATGAAGTCTTTATTTCCATGATAAATGTAGTCATCAAAGTAATGCCCATTTTCGTGTTTGCACTTATGGCGGGCACGTTAGTTAAATCAGCAGGAAAAGATTTAGACAAACTCATGGAGCAGCTTTATTTCCTTGGTCACTACTCATGGGTATTGCTACTTGCTTTGGTTTTGGTAGCATTTGTTTACTATCCTTTGCTCATACATTTTTTCGCTAAGAAAATTACACTAAAGCAATTTCTGATAGGAATAAGAGAAGCACAGATTACCGCTTTCAGTACAAGTAGTAGTATGGCAACACTTCCGGTTACTATGGAATGTGTCAATGATAACCTACACGTGCCAAAGCCTATTTCAAGTTTTGTGCTCCCCATAGGAGCTACGGTCAATATGGATGGTACGAGTACCTATCAAGCAGTAGCAGTAGTTGCTATGGCTCAGTTCCATATGATAGATTTAGATTTTATGCAGCAAATGGTTATCGTTTTGACAGCTACTCTTGCTAGTATAGGAGCTGCAGCCGTTCCCAGTGCAGGTCTAGTCCTTATGATAGTTGTGCTAGAGAGTGTAGGGTTAAATCCTGCTTGGATAGCGATCATATTACCCGTAGATAGAATATTGGATATGTGCCGCACGGTCGTAAATGTGACGGGTGATGCAACCGTATCTAGCATAGTGGCTAACGATACACATAAAGCGGCTAAAAAGCTATGACATTGAGTAAATATTGCATTAATATGTGAAAGTAACACAAACAGTTGACCGCAAGTAATCGTTCAATCTGTAGTCTAATAAAAAACATGAATAAATTAATATATACACTTTTGAGTCTTTTTGCAGCGCAAGTTGCAACTGCACAATGTGGTACCGATCAATACAACCAAGAGTTGGTAAACGAAGAAACAGGTAGAACCGATGTTAGTTACTTTGATAAGATAGAGGGTGAACGTAACTTTAATTATCAAATAACCTCAGATCTCAAAACGAAGAAAGCTACCCGCATCATACCGGTGGTATTTCATGTAATTCACAGCTATGGTAGTGAAAACATAAGTAAAGCTCAAATAGAAGATCAAATACGTATTATAAATGAAGATTTTCAACATAGAAATGTGGATGCTTCGAAGACAAGAAATCAGTTCCGTGCAAGAGCAGCAGATTTTGATATTGAGTTTAAGTTGGCAAGAAAAGCACCAGACGGTTCATGTACAGAGGGAATAACGCGTACGTATGATCCTATTAATATGGTTGATGACAGAGATTCACGTGCAGAGGAAGCAAAAGGTGCAGTACCGCCATGGGACAGAAGCAAATACTTGAATATTTGGGTAGTAAAAGAAATATTGAGTTCCTCTGAAGGAACTATACTAGGATATGCTCAGTTCCCAGGTAGAGGTGCTAGTACAGATGGTATTGTTCTGATACACAATAGGGTAGGCACTATAGGTACGGCAAATGTGGGAGACAAAGGTCGCACACTTACCCATGAGATAGGCCACTGGCTAGGTTTGTACCATACTTTTCAAGGAGGTTGTTTTCAAGGTGACGGAGTTTCTGACACACCACCAGTAGATGAACCCTCTTACGGATGTACGGCATCTCAAAATCCCAATACTTGTTCCAATGATAGTGAGGTTGATATGGTAGAAAATTATATGGATTATGCCGACGGAGGCTGTATGAACGCTTTTACAAACGGACAGTTAGCGCGTGTTGATGGTTTTTTGAATAGTTCGTCAAACAGAGGAACGAATATATCTGCGGCAACACTGTTCGCCACAGGTGTAAACACAACGCCAAGTTGTGGTCCCATTGCAGATTTTTGGTATGCATCCGAACGGCTTACTATTTGTGAAGGTCAGTCGATTGACTTTTTGGGCTTAAGTTATAATGGTACGATTACCTCACGGACATGGAGTTTTGAAGGTGGAACCCCTGCGACGAGCTCAGCACAAAATCCAACTGTTGTATACAACAAGCAAGGTATTTATAAAGTCGAATTAGAAGTTGGCAATAATGAAGGTACAGATAAGCTATCCCGCACCTTATTCATAAATGTAACACCAGGAGTTGCAACACTCAAGGCTCCAGGCGGTCAAGATTTTGAAAAGGCTAGTACAACCTCAAAGTGGCAATTAGAGAAAGAAGAAGGGAAAGGATGGCTGATAAACACTTCTACTGGATTTTCAGGGAATAGATGTTTACAAGCGCTTATTGATGAAGAGACAGCCGCAGGATTTAGGGTTATGGCTATATCTGAGCCAGTGGATATTGCAAACTATGAGGAGCAGTTAAGTCTTCATTTTAAATATGCATATGCACGCCGAATTGCCACATCTACCGAAAGACTTCTAGTACTGGGGTCTACTACTTGTGGTGCGTCCTGGGACATACTTAAGGTCTACTTGAATGCTAACTTAGAAACATCTTCGGTTTCACCAGATTGGGCTCCATCTTCTGCCGCAGATTGGGGTAGAGCAGAAATAGATATATCAAGATATGCAGGTTCTCAGAACCTATACATTCGTTTTGATGCAGTAGGACAGCAAGGGAACTCTATATTTCTGGATGATATTAATATCGGTTCATCTGCCCTAAGCGTAAAGAATCAGAAGACAGATATAAATTTATTCTTGGTGCCGAACCCTGCTCAGGACCAAGTGGCTATAAGATCAGCTCATTTGAAAGGAAAGATTAGTGTTTCTATTGTTGATATCGCAGGTCGGTTACTTTTGCAGCAAAATTTAGAACCCAACCGTTTTATGATTAATACATCAGAGTTAACCAACGGAGTGTATACCGCTATTATAGAATCAGATAATATCAGTTGGTCTAAAAAATTAATTATCAGTAAGTAATGTCAAAAAACCTAGTAATAGTTGAGTCACCCGCAAAAGCCAAAACCATAGAGAAATACCTTGGCAAAGATTTTACAGTAAAATCAAGCTTTGGACATATTCGAGATTTGGCGAAAGGTGATGGAGCCATTGATATAGAAAAGGGGTATTTACCTAATTATGTGGTTTCTCCAGACAAAAAGAAAATTGTCGCTGAACTAAAAAAACTAGCAAAAGGAGCCGATACGGTATGGTTAGCATCCGATGAAGACCGCGAAGGAGAAGCTATTTCTTGGCACTTGTCAGAAGTTCTTGATCTAAAACCAAGCAACACAAAACGTATCGTATTTCATGAAATCACCAAAACAGCTATACTGCATGCAATAGAAAATCCACGTGACATAGACCAACATTTGGTAAATGCACAGCAAGCACGTAGAGTTTTAGATCGGTTGGTAGGTTTTCAATTGTCTCCTGTTTTATGGAGAAAAGTAAAACCAAGCCTTAGTGCTGGTCGTGTGCAGAGTGTAGCAGTTCGTCTTATTGTAGAGCGTGAAAAAGAGATTCAGGCATTTACAACCAGTGCATCTTTTAAAATACAAGGCCAGTTCGAAGCAAGCAATAAAACCATTGTTGCAGATGTAAGCAAACGTCCAAAAAGTGCAGAGGAAGCCAATGCCTTTTTAGAAAGCTGCAATGGAGCTAATTTTAGCGTGGGTGAGATCACGATAAAGCCGGCAAAACGTAGCCCTGCAGCACCGTTTACTACATCCACGCTACAGCAAGAAGCGAGTAGGAAGCTTGGTTATAATGTGAGCAAAACGATGATGCTTGCACAACGATTGTATGAGAATGGTCACATTACCTACATGAGAACAGATTCTGTTAACTTATCTGAGTTTGCAAGAAACGGAGCAAAAGACACAATTACCAGTGAGTTTGGTACAGCATATTCTAAACCACGGAAATACAGTACCAAAGACGATAACGCACAAGAAGCACACGAGGCTATACGCCCTACCAGTTTTGACGTGAATAATGCCGGTGATGATGATGGACAACAAAGATTATATCAACTGATATGGAAACGTGCTATCGCATCACAAATGAGTGAAGCCCAGTTAGAACGTACTACGATAGATATTATCAACGATAAAAATAGTGATGTGTTCAAGGCAAAAGGTGAGGTCATAAAATTTGATGGGTTCTTAAAAGTGTACCTAGAGGGGACAGATGAGGAAGATGAAGAAGAAGATAGTGGACTACTGCCAAAGGTCACTGAAGGCCAAAATCTGGGGATGCTTGACATACGAGCAACACAACGATATACCAGACCGCCAGCGCGATTTACCGAAGCCAGTTTAGTAAAAAGGCTTGAAGAATTAGGTATAGGAAGACCAAGTACCTATGCCCCCACAATTAGCACTGTACAAAAACGTGGCTATGTTGTAAAGGATGAAATTGAAGGCAAAAGCCGTGAATTCCAAAACTTGGTACTGAAGAATAGCCGTATTACCATAGAAACACTCCGCGAAA